>DATLIL010001137.1:0-7201 GCA_035539475.1 Polyangiaceae bacterium | reverse complement strand
GGGATGGGCGGCGACATCAACACCGGCGGCCTCGCGGAGGGCGAGCACACGGCGCGGCCGATCGGCACGCCCTACGCCAGCAACGGCTACTGGGAGTACCTGCCCCAGCACTACGGCAACGGCTTCGATCGTCCGCTGCTCGTGTTCTGGGCCGGCGTGGGTGAGAACGGCAACGGCTCCACGGAGGCACTGCAGATCATCGTCGAACGGCACGGGCCGCCCAAGATGATCGCTACCGATCAGTGGCCAGAGGAATATCCATTCATCGTGCTCTCGCCGCAGCACGACGCCGCGACGGACCGTCCCACCCCGACGGAAATTTACGACTTTCTCGCGTTTGCCGCGCAGAACTACGACGTGGATCCGGCGCGCATCTACATTACGGGGCTGAGCAGCGGCGCGCGTGGCTTCTGGGCGTATCTCGGCGAGTACGCGGGCGAGCAAGTGGCGGCAGCCGTCCTGATCGCTGCGGACAGCAGCGTCGCCTACGACGCCGGAGGCTGCGAAGTCGTCGAACAGGTCGCGCTCTGGACTTTCCACGGCGAGTTCGACTCCGAGGTGCCGGTCGCCGACGAGAACGAGGGCATGACAAACTTTGCCGCCTGTCCCCAGCCTCGCAAAGAGGTCGTCTACACCATGTATCCCGGCACCGGCCACCAGGACTCGTGGACCAAGACGTACGACGGCAGCGCGGGCCACGACGTCTTCGGCTGGCTGCTGTCGAAGTCGAAGTGACGCTCAGCGCTGATAGACCCGGACGTAGTCGGCGACCAGCTCCTGCGGGAACGGCGTGGTGTCGTCGGGGTTGCCGGGGAACTTGCCGCCGACTGCGACGTTCATGATGACGTAGAACGGGTGGTCGTAGACCCACTCGAGCGCCGGATCACGCTCGGCCAGATCGTCGGGCGTGCGCGTCTGGTACAGATTGTCGTCGACGTACCAGCGCACGACGTTCTCTTCCCACTCCACCGCAAAGACGTGGAAGTCCATCCACACGCCTTCGGGCACGATGTACTCGGCGCGGAAATCGTTGGCGCCCGAGTAGCCGGGCCCGTGCATGGCACCGACGTTGATCGTCGGTTCTTTGCCGCGGTTCTCCATGATGTCGAGCTCGCCACGCGCGGGCCAGCCCACTTCACCGTTGTTGCCCATGATCCAGAACGCCGGCCAGATGCCCTGCCCGGTCGGGATCTTGATGCGGGCCTGGAAGCGGCCGTACGCCTGCTCGAACTTGTCGGCCGTCTCGATGCGCGCCGAGGTGTAGTCCGAGCCCATGTACTGCTCCTCGCGCGCAGTGATGACCAGATGACCGTTGCCGTCGAGCGCGAGGTTCTCGGGTCGATCGGAGTAGTACTCGAGCTCCTCGTTCGCGGTCGCTTGACCCACGCGCGGCGTCCACTTGGTCGAGTCCGGCGCGGTGCCGCCCGGGCCGTCGAACTCGTCGCGCCAGACCAGCGTCCAGCCTGGTATCTCGGCGTCGTCGACACTGCCGCCCGAGCCTCCTGAGCCCGCCGAGCCGGCTGTGCCTCCTGTTGCCACACCGCCGCTCCCGGCCACACCGCCGGCGCCGGCTCCTGCGGCATTCGTCACGCCACCACCGCCTGCAGACCCGGCGATGCTCGTGTTGCCCGCGCTCGAGACGGCTCCGCCTGATCCTCCCGATCCCGCCGAGCCGGCCGCGCCGCCCGCAGGTTGTCCTGCAGCCGCCCCTGAACCACCGGCCTGCTCGATTCGGTCGGCACTTGGAGCGGTACAACCAAGCAGACAGGCCACTGCGCAAATCAACCCGGCACGGATCGAGCTCATGCGAACCCAATGGCGTCCCCGGGCTCACTCCTTCAGCGGATGGAGCAGATCCTGCGCGTCACTCGACCGGGCTCTCGCCGGCCGATTCTTCGTGACGTAGCTCGGGCAAGAAGAGGGCGAAGAGCGCGGCCGGCAGGAACAGGAAGCCCGCCCACAGCAGCGTGAGCCGGTAGTCGCCGAGCTTCTGGAACAAACCGAAGAAGACGACGCCCAGGGCCGAGACGACGCGGCCGATGTTGTAACAGAAGCCCGCGCCGGTGGTGCGCAGCAGCGTGGGGAAGAGAGGCGGCAAATACATGGTGAAGAGCGCGAACAACCCCTGGAACAGACCAGGCAGCGCGAGCAGCCAGAAGAGCTCGCCGTGCGCACGCGGTACGCCGTAGGCCCACGACAGCGACAGGAAGTAGCCGAGGCACATCAGCGCGATCGCCTTGCGGTAGCCGAGCCAGCGCGCCAGCGTGGCGGCGAGGAAGTTGCCGGCCGTCGAGGCGATGATGATCAGCGCCAGGAGCTTGGTGCCCCAGGCGTTCTTGGCTGCAGCGTCCTGACCGATCACGTCCGGCAGGTTCTTGAACTCGAGCTGATGCCAGAACATGAAGGCCCAGTGCGCCGTCAGCGAGACGCCGCAGACCAGGATCACCAGCAAGGTCGTCTTGCGCACCTCGCCGCGAAAGAGATCGCGCACGCGCGGCTCGCGTCCCTTGGCCTCGCCCCTGGCGCTGTGCCACTCGGCGGGCTCCGGTACGGCGTGGCGGATCCAGAACACGAGCAGCGCCGGCAAGATGCCGACCAGGAACAGCCAGCGCGGCTCGGTCGACACGATGCTCGACAGCGAGAGGTTGGCGCCGACCGCCATGAGAATGCCGACGTTCACGCCGGTCTGCAGCACGGCCGCGAGCCAGGGCCGCCACCTGCGCGGCCATGTCTCCGAGATCAGCGATGCGCCCACGGCCCACTCGCCGCCGATGCCGAGCGCGGCGAGAAAGCGGAAGATCAAGAGGTGCCACCACTCCTGAGCCAGACACGACAGGCCGGTGAAGAGCGCATAGGTGAGCACGGTGAGCGAGAGCGTGCGGCTGCGACCGAACAGGTCACCGAGTCGTCCGAAGAAGCCGCCGCCGAGCGCCCAACCCAGGAGAAAGCCGCCCTGGATGATGCTGGCGTAGCGACCCACGCTGGGGTCGAGCGTGTTCGGCACCGCGAGCAGCTGCGCGACGAACGCGGCATACACCAGCGTGTAGAGGTGCATGTCGAGGCCGTCGAAGGTCCAGCCCAGCCAGGCGGCGATGCCCGACTTCCACTGCTCGGACGTGACGCTGGCCAGGCCGCCCGCCGCCGTGGAGGACGGGGCCGACGCTTCGCGAATCGGGGACGACATGTCGACTGCGCGCATCCTCACGTGTTCGCGCAGCTGAGGCAAGCCTCAGCCCCGATTCGCGTCCGCGCCTGGTCTCAGAGCGACTCGAGGTAGGCGAGTAGATCGCCGAGCTCGGCGTCAGTGAGGGCGCTGACGTCGCCGTGTTTGTCGCCGCCGCACTCGCCGAAGCGGTCCGCGAGGGTCTGGGCGCAGCCGTTGTGGATGTAGGGGGCTCGCCAGACCACGCCGCGCAACGACGGTACCTGCACCGCCGCGCCGGTGCCCACTTCGTAAGTCCGGTTGTCGGTCAAGCTCTCGCCGGCGTGGCAAGTGGCGCATGCCACCGACTCGCTTTCGAACAGCGTCTTGCCGCGCTCCACCGCGGTGGCGTCGGCGCTCGCCGGCGTGCTCCAGGCCGGAATGGATTCGATCCAGTTGAACAGCGCGTTGGCGTGATCGGTCGAGAACTCCGGCCCCGCCATGCGACCGGTCATCACGTCTTTGACGATGGCACCGAAGGTGGGCTCGTCGCCGCCCCAATGAAACGGCTCGGTACCGGTCAGCATGCCACCGATGGATTGGGTACGGCGCGGACCGACTTCACTGAAGTTCCAGGTGTGGCCGTCCTCGCGACCTTCGGGGTGACACGAAGCGCAGGCCAGGCCGACGCTGGTGGCGGCGTGGAACAAGAGATGCCCCGTGTCCGCCCGGCTATCGCCTGGAAGGGTGACGAACGTCGTGCCCACGACCAACGTCGACGGTTCGCGCAGCTGGATCACGCTGACGCCGTCGTCGTAGGCCACGGCAACGGCTTGCCCCTCGTCCACGGAGGTTCCGGGATCCCCTTCGGTGCAACCATTGAACATCGGGTCGCTCGACATGAGGAGCTGACCGCGGGACAAGCTGGTGATCGCGGGGAAAAAGCCACCGAGCTCGCCGTTGGGCATGGCGCCCGCCGAGGCGAAGAGGAGCTCATCACCGTCCGCGGCCACGTCGACGGTGAGCGCCGACGGGAAGCCGAGGGTCGAAGTCTCGGGCTGGGCTCCGGCCTCGAAGTGCGTCACTGCAGTTTCGACGATGCCGCCGCACGTTCCGCTGCCGTAGCCACCCGGTTCGATGAAGATCTCACCTTGCTGCGAGCGCTGGTGCACGACGAGCACACCACCGCTGGGGTCTGCCACCATGCGCCAGGCCACGTTGGGCGAAGAGAGCGCTTCACCCAGATCGATGTCCTTCAAGATCGGCGGGGTGAAGCGCTGAACCAGCTGTCCCTGTGCGTCGAGGAGCAGCACGTCGGCTCTGCGGAACGAGCTGACCCAGACGTTGCCGTTCTCGACGACGACGTCACGCAGGTCGCGATCGAGCGCGAAGTTGCGCGTTGCCGCGCCGCCGGCTGCCGGCAGACTGACGAGCAAGCCCTCCGCGCAAGCGACGAGCAACGAGTCGCTCGTGGCGTCATAGGCCAGGCCGCGTGGGTAGGCGCAAACGGCGCGCCGCTCGAGCAGTGTTCCGGCAGCCGGGTCCACGGTGGCGATGCCGCCGCCGCGCCGTAGCACCACGTGTAGCTTGCCGGCGCCGTCTTCCACCAGGCGGCCCGGCTCGTCTCCCGGCTCGAGGGCGATCGTGGCCGTCACCGTTTTTTCGTCGAGATCCACGATGACGAGCTGGTCGTGATCGGGATCCGAGACGGCAGCCCAGCGCTCGACCGACGAGACGAGCAGCGTCCCGCCGCTGATCGGCGGCGGCGGCACATCGGCGACGACGACCGGCTCGGTGAACTCCGGGATCATCACTGGCCCGGATCCGGCCTTGCCCGGCGGCAAGTTGGTCGGCGGAGAGCCGCCCGTGCCCAGGTCCGGCGCATCGTCCTTGGGCGCGATATCCGGCCCACACGCGTACAGTCCCACCACCAACGGCAAAACCAATCTCTTCATGATCGCGAACCTCCATGCCCGAAACGAAACCCCACGAACGATCTAGAGCTTAGTCGCCCGACCCCACTCAGTCGAGCAGTGCGCGTTTCAGTCGAGACCGCAGGCGCGGTGACGGGGTCGAGTGCCGTTCACGATCTGTGCTCCGTTGTCGATGTAATCGGCGCGGATCGTGTCTTGCACCGAGGCGCTGACCATGACTTTTCGAGTTCCGGAGCGCGTGGCCATGGCTGCGGGCTTGTGCGCAATCGTGGGCTGCTTCGCTACCGGATGCCGCGAAACACCCGGAGAAACCGAGACCGAGTCGGGCGCAACCGAAACGCCACAGGGCGGCCAACCAGGCACACCGCAAGGCGGATACCAGCTCGGCGGCGAGGTCGAGGGTGACGACGTGCCCGCGGACGAGTCCGAGAACTGCGATCCCGAAAAGATCACCTTGCGCGCGCTGGTCCGTGACTTCAACGCCGGAACCGAGCCCGGTGGTCATCCCGATTTCGAGACCTTCGGCGGCAGCACGCCGACGCTCGGTCTGGTCGAGCCGGAGCTGAGTAGCAAGCGCAAGCCCGTCTACACGGGGCTGTGCTCCGAGCCCGGCGCGACCGAGGACTGTCCCAACGCTCAGCAGATGACCACGAAGGAGAACTTCGAAATGTGGTACGGCGTGCGCGGCGACGCGCCGTCCTTCGAGGTCTTCCTCACGCTCGAGACGCACACCGATACGATCGTCTTCGAGAGCGGCGAGTTCTTCCCGCTCGACGACGCGGGGCTCGGTAATGAAGGCCGGCGTCACAACTTTCACTTCACGACCGAGGTCCACACCGAGTTCACGTACAGCGGCGGCGAGATCTTCAGCTTCACTGGCGACGACGACGTGTGGATCTTCATCAACGACAAGCTGGCGGTGGATATCGGCGGCCTCCACGGCGAGTCCAAGGGCTCGGTCGAGCTCGACGCGGCGGCTGAGAGCCTGGGACTATCGGTGGGCAACACCTACACGTTCGACCTCTTTCACGCCGAACGGCACACGGACAAGTCGCGCTTCCGCATCGATACGAACCTGGCGTTCACCAAGTGCGGGCTGGCGCCGCAGGGGTCACCCTGACCCGCGGTCATTAGCGACACAGCAAAAAGTTCTGGCCAGGGCCCCCGATTCTTCTCCAGTCGCGCTAATTTCTCGCTACTGGTGCCCTCCGTCGAACACCTAACGGGTGTGATCCCGTCCCCGATTCGGCCGTCTCCCCGCCGGGTGTCCCTGGCGCTGCTGGTGGCCGTGCTCGTCAGCCTGTTCTCCGCCCCGGCCTGGGCGCGCATTGGCGGCATCGCTGCCGAGGGTTGCAGCGGCTGCCATGGCGGGACGGGTGACCTCAGCCTCAGCATCAGCACCAACCCGGCGACCTTCGAGCCGAACTCGGAGATCGAGGTTCTACTCACGGTGGTGGGCGAGGGCATCGCCGCGAGCGGGGTCTACGTCACCACCAAGGGTGTCGGCTCGCTCGATACCATCTCGGGGCAGGGACTGAGCAAGGTGAACAACGGGCTCGTGCACTCGCAGCCCAAGGCGGCGAGCAACGGTCAAGTCGAGTTCCGCTTCTCCTGGCAGGCACCGGCGGATCCGGGCACCGTGCGCTTCTTCGTCTACGCCCTGGGCACCAACGGCAACGGTCAGCGCTCGGGCGACCGGCCGAAGAACGGCATCTTCGACCACGTCTTCGGCTGCGAAGGCCAGCTCTATTACTCGGACGAAGACGCGGACAACTACGGCCGCGAAGCCTTCAGCTACCTGGCTTGCGTCGGCCAACCGCCGGGGGGCTTCGTCGCTGCGAGCGGCGATTGCATCGACTACGACGCCAAGATCAACCCGGGCGCGACCGAGATCTGCAACCTGAAGGACGACAACTGCGACGGGCAGATCGACGAGAACGCGCTGCCGGTCATGATGTACCCGGACGCCGACGGCGACGGCTACTACGGCGACGTCGCGGACGGAGAGATCGAGGGCGAACCGATCGAGGGTTGCGTAGGGATGGCCAACTACGCGGCGCTGCCGGGCGACTGTTATCCGCTCGACCCGAGCATTCACCCGGACGCCGAAGAGATCTGCAACTAC
>DATLIL010001136.1:0-2933 GCA_035539475.1 Polyangiaceae bacterium | reverse complement strand
ACGCCACGCGCGGCTCCTCCGGCTTCGGCGGCGAGCCTTTGCAGGCGAGCATCGACATCGTCAGGAGCCAGGCCGGCGCCCAGCTCGTGCTTGGCTCTCTCATCTGCTAGCTCCTTGTCGAGGATGCCGACCTTCCTGGTCAGCTCGGAGGTGTTCTCTTTCTCCTTGGCTAACTCGTACTCGGCGCGCTCGGCCCTGATGGTCGTCTTGCCGTGCGCCGTCTTCTCGTCGGCCAGCAACAGCGCCCGGGACGCGTCGCTGTCTTTCGCCTTCATGCCCCAGCGCACGGACAGCGCCAGCGCCACGGCGAGCGTGCCGGCGAGGATGGCGACTGCAACCAGGGCAACCGTCACCGCATCACCTTGAACATCTCCGCGTCTCGCTTGCGGCGGGCGGATCGGCTCACGCCGTCGCCTCGCTCTTGCTCACCAGCTTCAACAGCTCGTGCGCGAGAATCGCGCCTGGTCCGCCGCCAGCGACGACGATGGACGCGAGCAGCCCGTTGCCCCCGGCGTAGTGCGCCAGCAGCGCGATCGGCACCGCGGCGATCAGCGCGGTCCACGCGAGCCACTTCTTCGGCTTCTTCCAGATGGCGTTGGCCAGTGACAGGAGCGTCTTGAGCCCGACCGCGAGCAGGCCGGCCCACAGCAGCGGCTTGAGCGACGGGTCTTGGTTCGCCTTCAGCTTCTCGTAGGCGGTCTTCAGCGCCTGGAGCTCGACGAGCGGCGAGGTCGGCGCGTCGGAGACGGCGGGCGCGGCGGCGACGAGGGCGGCGACGTAGAGCGGGCGATACGGGCCGCCGATGCTCGTCGCAACCGGCGCCGGCTCCGCGATGGCCTGCCCGGCGACGAAGCCGAGCCCGAGGACGCCGCAGAGCACGGCGAGCAGTGGGAACGTGTAGCGTTTCATGATCATGGTCTCCTAGGTGACTTGTTTCCGCAGCTCCTCAACGAGCTGGTCGTGGATGGCGAGCTCGAACGGCGTGAAGCAGACGCGACACAGCGGCTGATGGCCGCCGTACGTCTCGACTCGGAGGGCCTGCCCGAGACGTGCGAGCGGTTCGCCGCACGCCGTCATCGAGAGGTCAGGTGTGCGTCGGTGCCATGCGCCATCGTCCCCGTGTACCTGCATGGTCAACTCCGCGTGTAGCCGCCTCGACGGGCGATCCTCGGGGACGTCGACGACGATCGTGTCTGGCTCGTAGGCTGTCCTGGTCGCCATCGGTCATTTCTCCCTGTCGTGATGGGTTCCTCTACGGGGCTCGCGCAGTCCGCGTGATGAGATCTCGCGGCGAATCTCGTGGATGTCCGTGGTCTCCTCGGCGGTGGACTCGGGGACGGATTGGCGCATGCGCGGAAGCGACTGCGACGACGACTCGCGGCGCGCGCGACGATCGCGGCGGGCTGTTTGCTCGAGCCTGGCCTCGTCGTTCAGGCGCAACTCGCGCATGTCACGCCCAAGGCGCCACTCGCGCACGATGCCGATGAGCACCGCGCCGACGGCGGTGATGATCGCGACCATGCCTTCGGTGCTCACCAGTCACCGCCGCGCATGAGGTGTTGCAGCGTGCCCATCTGCGGCGGCGCTTGAACGGGCGCCGCTCGAAGCTGCGCGAAGTGCTCCTGGAACCGCTTGCGATCGAACTCCTGCCACTCCCTGACGCGCTCTTGCGGCAGGCCCTCCGGGTACTTCTTCGCCTTCTCGGCGAGCCACTTGTCGATCTGCGCTTCTTCCTCGTCCGTGGTCGGGCGGCCGACGACGCGCGGACCAGGCGCAGTTGCCGCCTGCGCCTGACCGAGCAACGCGGAGAGGAAGTTGCTCATCACGCCTTCCCGTGCGCCGACACGCGAACGACCCCGCCAGTGCCGCCGACCACGACGACAAGGCGCAACCGCGCTGCGCCGCGATCGGGCAGCTGCCACATCGCGCCGCCGACGTTTCCGCCGACAACCGCGATCGTGCGAGCCGTCGCAGTCCATCCAGTTCCGACGGCGCTGGTCACGCCTGCGGTGCCGTTGTCCTTGATCCACGTTCCTGTCGCGGTCCCGTAGTCGCTCGCCTCCGACTCGCCGAGATTCGACTCCTCGATCGTTGCCGAGGTGATGATGATGGATGCGTCGCCCTCGAGCTGCACGCTCTGCGTGGGTGCTCCGACGCCGCCAAGCGGGAAGCAGTACGTCGTGCCAGACGCGAGCGTGTACTTGCCGCGCTCGCCAGCTTCTGCGGCCTGCGTCCCGTCCGACTTGATCGGCGTGACATACGGCCCACCTGGCCGCTTATTGAGTGACATGTCTATCTCCGAGCAGCGCGTCGATCGGATGCAGGCTGGTAGAGAGCCGTCATGTCGACCGGCCCCGCCGTCGATGGCACGGGGGGCTGATTCACCGTCGGAGCCGCTGGGCCTCTGGTCGCTGGCGGTGTGGTGTGAACCGTCTGTAGCAGGGCGATTGTCGCAGGTTCGAGCGACGGATCAAGAGGCACGTCGAACAACAGGGACATGCGGATCCGCTGGTCGTACGGCAGCGTCTTCTTGATCTCGACAGACCGCTCGAGCAGCCGCGTTTGCACCTGCGCGAATAGCTTGGGGTAGACCGTGCGCAGGGTGTCCGCGGCCTCGGGGGTCAGGCACTTCTGCTCGACGGCCTCGATGGCGGCGACGGGATCATCTGCCACCTGAAGCCGGCGCGCGAAGATGGCGGCCTGTGCAAGCGTTGGCTCCCATGGGCGCTTGATCAGCGGCGTCGGCGCCGGCCCCTTCGGAGCGTGCTCGTTGAGGTGAGCGATCTGCCGCATGCGCAGGTCCTCGGCGGCCTTGATGAGGTCCGGATCCGTCACGTCGCGCAGTTCGCGCCGGACGTGGGCGAGCGCCGCCTGCGGATTCGCGACCGCATGGGCGAGCTCGCGCGCGCGCACGGCCGCGAGCTGCTGCGCGC
>DATLIL010001135.1:0-2442 GCA_035539475.1 Polyangiaceae bacterium | reverse complement strand
GTAGTGCCCGAGTCGAGGTTGCTCGCCGGGGCGATCCCGACGCCAAGATCGCGTCGGGTTTGCGTGAGGGCATCGCTGCCGAGCTCGCTGCGCCGCCGGCGCCGCCGGTGACGCCGGTGACGCACGACGCGCCTGTCGACGAGCCGCCCCGACCGGCCGAGCCGCGCCGGCCTCGCGAGAGCCGCGCCGAGCCGCTTCCGCTCGAGCTCAGTATGGCGGCCGGCTTGCTCATGCGCGGCGGCGGGTCCGATCCGTTGCTGCAGCTTCGCGCCGACGTGGGCTCGGGCCTGTGCGTTCGCGGACAGACGGAGCTCAGCTTCTCGTCCGAGCCCGAAGGGCTTTCCGTGCTCGAACCGAGCCTGCAGGGCGGCGTCGCGTGGTGCGAGCGCGGCCAGCACCATGCGCAACTCAGCGTCGGCCTTGTCGCGGGGGTACGGCTGCATCACTACGACTACGAGGGCGACGGGGGCAACCGGCTCGGCTGGCAGGCTGCGCTGCCGGTCGACGTCGCGCTGGTGGTCGAGCCCGTCGTCCTGCGATTTGGCGCCGAAGTGGGCGTTTCGCATCCGACGATCGAGCACGAGGTGCTGGGCGTTCCCACGTGGCGGCGGAGCGCTACCTTCGCGGCCCTCCTCGTGGGGGTCGGTGTGCGGCCATGAGCGTGGTCGACATGACCTCGAGAACCGACGAGGGCGACGGTCGCGAGACGGAGCAGGCTCGAGGCTCGGAGCTCGTCGCCGAGCTCTACGAGCGCTACCACGCGGAGGTGTTTCGCCTCGCCCTGCGCTACGGCGGCGGCAGCACGGCCTGGGCCGAGGACGTGACTCAGGACGTCTTCTTGAAGGTCGCGCGCCTGAAGACGTCGCTCGCGGATCCCGACGATCTGTCGGGTTGGTTTTATCGCGTGACGACGCGGCGCTGTCTGAACCGGCTGCGGCACGAGGCGTTCGCGCGCACGGTGCTCGGCCGGCTCGTGTTCGGGGAGCCCGAGGACGCGCGCACCCCGGAGCGCCAGCTGGTCGCAAAGAACGACCTCGAGCGTGCCTTTCTGGCGGTCGGCGAGCTGCCCGCGAAGGAGCGCGCTGCGTTTTTCATGCGCTACCTGGACGGTAAGAGCCAGAACGAGATCGCCGAGATCCTGGGTCACTCCAAGGGCTACGTCTCCAAGCTCCTCCAGCGCGCTTGCCAGCGGCTGGAGCGTCAGGGTTGGAGGGTCGACCATGGCTGAGCACGAGCGCGACGACGTGGTGGCGCTGCTACGCGCTCGGGACCGCGAGCTCAGCAAGGTGCCGCTGAGCTTCGGAGCCGATCTGCGTATCAGGAAGGCGCTGAGAGACGGCACGAGTCGGAGGCCGCCGCGCTCGCGACTGGTCGCCGGGCTTGCGGTCGGGCTCGCCGGCCTCGTCGCGCTGGTGGCGGTGCTCGTGGTGTGGCCGGCGCGCGAGCTCCCTGCCGAGCGTGGCGCTCACGACGCCTGCAGCGTGCGCGAGCATGGGCCGATGTCCGAGCTCTCGGGTCGCTGCACATTGCAGCTCGGCAGGGTCACGCTGCAGAGCACGCGACAGGCGGCGGTGGAGTCTCGCCCGAACGAGCTCGCGGTGCTGCGCGGTCACGTGCGGCTCAAGGTAGCGCCCGTGGCGCCGAAGCAGCCTCCGGTGCGCGTTCGCGTGAGCGGCGGCGTGATCGAGGTCGTGGGTACGGAGTTCGCCATCACCGAGGACGGCACGACGGGCACCGTGGAGCTGTTCGAGGGAAAGATCCGGTTCCTGGCGCCTGGCAGAGCCGTGATCGAGCTCCGTCCGGGCGAGCGGTTCTCCTGGAAGGCTTCCGCTCCGGCGGAGGCCGAAGAGCTGCCTCCTCGGGCGCCCTCGACCACGGAGCAGTCCGCGCCGGTTCCTCCACCTTCGCGGCCGGCGGCTCCAGCACCCGAGAAGAGCGCAGCGCAACGTCCCGAGCCTCGCAATGTGGATCACGCGGTCGAGCGCGCGCTGGAGCTTCGCGCGCAGGGTCGTTACGACGAGGCCCGGGCGGAGATCGACGCCGTCGACGGCAGTGCCGATCAGCGGGCAGCGGAAGCGCTGAGCTACGAGCGGGCCTCGCTGCTCTGGCGTGGCGGCGACGCCGCGGGCGCGTGTGCGCAATGGCGCGCGCACGCGGTGCGCTTTCCCCAGGGTTCCTACCACTCGTTCGTGACCAAGCACCTGAGTGAACGCTGCTCGCAGCCTGCGACGGGAAACTAGGGCGCCTGTCGCGGGTGAAGAGATCGGAGCAACGCGATGAAAGCAAAACACGTCATTCTGGTCTCGATGGTAACCGTGCTGCCCGCGCTGATCGGTCGGCCCTCGTACGGCGAGACGATCGAACACGGCGATCTGTCCCCGGGCAACGCGATCCCCGAAGGGTCCGCCGCCCTGTGCCCCGGAGTCCCGGACGACGTGGGCC
>DATLIL010001134.1:0-2247 GCA_035539475.1 Polyangiaceae bacterium | reverse complement strand
GTCGCGTTCCCGTTGGCGAGCCACGAGCGTCGCCTCCTGGACTGCGTCCACGAGCTCGTCGAGGTCGACCGGCTTTGCAAGGCAGAGGAGAGCGCCTTGTTCGGCGACGATGTTCGCTGTTCTGTTGCTCGTGTCGCCGGTGATCATCACGAGCGGAACGCGAGCGTTGAGGGCTCGGCACGCTCTGAGCAGAGCGGCGCCGTCGGTTCCTCGGATTCGCAGGTCGCTGACGACCACATCGAAGAACTTGCCACCGCCCACAGCTCTACGCGCTTCTTCGCTCGAGCCAAACGCCGCGACCTCGAACCCGGCCCTCGAGAGGTACCAGCGAGCCGCGCGGCGCGGCCCATCATCTCCATCGATCAGCAAGACCTGCGCCGATCTTTCGGTCATGACGAGCTCCTTCAGAAATGCCCATCCTCCAGTGGGCGATGGCCGGTCTTTTTCTTACTGCTCCGTGTGCGTCAGCGAGCCTGCGAGCGAGTTTCCACGATAGCCCTTCTCTCCAAGGATGGCGTAGACGCTCTCCCACCCCTAGCCGCGGGCGAATCCACCGTGCACCAAAACGACATCGTGAATCGAGTTCATGATGTTCTGCGAGCCGCGCGTCGGCGAACGGCGCCAGTTTCACCATCGAAAAGCTCCGTACCGCAATGCTACGTAGATCCACTCCGAGGCAGGAGGTATGGGCATTACTGCTTTTCGCGCCGTTGACTTCTCTGCGGGCGTCGGCTCCCCTTCGGCGGCGAACATGACTCCCTTCGCCGAAGGTGTGTGGGTGGACACCGGGCCCGTGAGCATCGTCGGCATGCCGCTCACCTCGACCATGACGGTCCTGCGCCTGGGCGACGGCAGCCTGCTGCTGCACTCGCCCGTCGCGATGACCCCCGAGCGCCGTGCCGCCGTCGAACAGCTCGGAAACGTGGCGCACCTCTACGCCCCGAACACGTTTCATCACCTGAGCCTCGGTGACTGGGCAGCCGCATTCCCCAGCGCGCGAGTGCACGCACCGGCCAAGCTGTCCAAGAAACGCCCCGATCTACGCATCGATCGCGCCCACCAAGCCGCCGCCGAGCCCGCCTTCACCCGCATCGTCGACGAGCTCGGCCTCGACGGCTTTCGGCTCGACGAGAGCGCGCTCTTCTACGGGCCGGCACGCACGCTGGTCGTCGCCGACCTGGTGCAGAACATCGGCCGACCCGAGCACGGCTGGACGAAGCTCTACACGAAAGCGATGGGCTTCTACGACAAGGTCGCGCTGAGCAAGCTGCTGCGCTGGACCGCAGTGTCTGACAAGCCGACCATGCGCCGCAGCCTGGACGCGCTCCTGGCCCTCCCCTTCGATCGACTGATCGTCGGCCACGGCGCCCCCCTCACCGCCGGCGCCAAGGACTCGCTAGCCGCCGCCTTCTCTTGGCTGCCGCCCGCATGAGCGCAACGGCGGAGCCCCTCCCGCGCGAGCGCAGCGAGCGTTTGGGAGGGGCCGCCCGCGCGCAGCCGCGAAGCGGCGAGCACGGACGGGGGGTGGGCATCCTGCCTACGGAATCGAGTTCCAGAATGCCCGCGACGAGGCAGCGAGCGGGCCGAGCGGACCGCCGTGCCCTCCGGGGTCGGGGCAGTAGGCGATCGGAGCCGCGCAGTCGCCGTAGACCTGGCAGGTGACGTCGCCGTACGGCATGTCGACGGGGGTCGTGCTGCAGCCGTTGGTCTGCACGAGGAGATCGCGCGCAACCGCGGCGCCGATCGCCTGGTCGAGCTCCGTTTCGTCGCCGGCGTCGCCGGGGAAGATCATGGAGATGGCGCCGCCGGTGCAGGCGCCGTGCTCGAACTGGATGCCTCCCGACCCGGACGAGGTGCCGCGGAGCACGTTGCCGCGCGCACACGCGAGGTAGTTCGAGAGCCAGGCGCCGCTGCTCCAGCCGGCGACGTACAGCTGGCCCATGTCGATGCAGTACTTGGCCGAGATCTCGGCCAGCACCTGATCGAAGTACGCAAGGTCGGGTGAGTCGGCGAGGCCTCGGCGACCCGCCTGGAAGCAGCCGGGGGAGCCTCCCTCCGGCTCGACGGTCTCGGCGGTCACGGCAGCGGGGATCAGCTGCACGATGAAGTACTCGCTGGCGAAGGCCGTGAAGGGGCCGTTCTCCGGGTTCGTCTGCCCGCAGCCCTGGCCGTAGAAGAGAACGGGGTACGGCTTTGCCGGATCGAAGTTCTGCGGGATCTGCGTGAAGTAGTAGCGAGGCTCGTAGG
>DATLIL010001133.1:0-11553 GCA_035539475.1 Polyangiaceae bacterium | reverse complement strand
ATCCAGCTCAGCCCGCTGACGCGGGCTTCGCGCAATCCCGACAACGCTGTTCGGATGACGAACTGCCGGAAGCGGCCAGTCAAGCCTCGCGGCGGTTCGTGCGTTGGCCGATCGAAGGCTCGGGACGACGATGACTAGGTGTCTTCCCCGCGCGAGTCTGCGAGCGCTTGGGGGAGACCGACGGCGCGCAGCGTGCGCAGCACGCGAGCACCGGCGAGTGGGGGCAACTCCTAGTGGAGCCCGCGGCTCACAAGCGAGTATGCGTGAGGCACGGGAGGGAGCGACGTACGGCTTGCAGGCGGGTGCGAGAGAGGGTTGCGAGGGTGAAGCCGATACCGTCCGAGCATTCGGCGATGACGGTCCCCCAGGGGTCGACGATGAGTGAGTGCCCGTAGGTGTGGCGGCCGTGCGGATGACTGCCCCACTGCGCGGCGGCGGCGACGTAGCACTGATTCTCGATGGCGCGCGCGCGGAGCAGCGTGTGCCAGTGATCCTTGCCGGTGTGGAGCGTGAAGGCGGCGGGGACGAGCAGCACCTCGGCGCCGGCGCGGACGAGCTTGCGGTAGAGCTCGGGGAAGCGCAGGTCGTAGCAGATCGAGAGGCCGAGCTCGAAGCCGGCGACGTTCACGGTGCGGGGCTCGTCGCCGGGCAGCGTGCTGGACGACTCGCGCAGCGAGGTGCCGTCGGCGAGGTCGACGTCGAACAGGTGGATCTTGCTGTAGGCGGTGACCAGGGCGCCGCTGGGCTCGAACACCGGCGCGGCGTTGTACGGCCTTTCGGCGTTGGTGCTCGCGATTGGCATGCCGCCGGCGACGACGTGACAGCCAGCGTTCTGGGCCATGCGGCTGAGCGCGCTCTGGATCGGGGCCGCGACGTCGCCGAGACGCTCGGCGTGGGCACGGCGGCCGCTCTCGGGGCCGAAGTAGGCGAAGTTCTCGGGCAGCACCACCACGCGCGCGCCGCGCCGGGCGGCGGCGTCTACGAGTTTTCCGCACGTGTCCAGGTTGCGAGCGACGTCGTCGCTGCTCGAGAGCTGGATCACCGCCAGCTCGAGGTCGTCCGTGGGGGTCATGTCCGCTTATTTAGTCCGTTTCGCGGCCGGAGGCTGCGTCCAGAGCGACCGACTAGCCCAACGCCAGGGTGTTTGCGCTACGCTTCACCGGCCCGATGGTGGACAAAGAGACCGGAGCCATGCAGTCGTTCGACGCCACGCGCGCCGAACCGCGCAGCGGGCTCTCGGCCGGCCTGGTGCTGCTCTACGCGGAGCCGTTCGAGAGCCTGCCGGCGGTGTGGCTGCTGCGCAAGAGCGAGCACGTGCTCGGCCGCGAGAGCGATGATCTGCTCCTGCCGGTCAGCGCCGTCTCGCGCAAACACGCCACGCTGACTCGCGAGGACGGCTCGTGGATCGTACGCGACCTGGGCAGCAGGAACGGCACGCTGCTCAACGGCCGCCCGATCAGCCAGGCCACGCTCGAGAACATGGACGAGCTACGCGTCGGCGACGCGATCATGAAGTTCGTCGAGGGCAACGCCGAGCTCTACGCCCCTTACCGCATCGACGGCGCGCTGATGGCCGGCGGCGCTCGTCTGACGCGCACCAGCAGCGCCATGGTCGGCGGCTACCAGGTCGACAAGATCGCTTCCGAGCTCGAGAAGGTGGCCCGCTCGGAGCTCAACGTCATGCTGCTCGGCGAGAGCGGCACCGGCAAGGAGGTCGCCGCCAGTGAGCTGCACCGCCTGAGCGGGCGCCCGGGTCGCTTCGGCGCCGTGAATTGCGCGGCCATCCCCGGCAACCTGATCGAGAGCGAGCTGTTCGGCTTCAAGCGTGGCGCCTTCTCCGGCGCCGATCGCGACAAGCCAGGTCTGATCAAGAGCGCCGACAACGGCACGCTGCTGCTCGACGAGATCGGCGACATGCCGCTCGAGGCGCAGGCCAAGCTCCTGCGCGTGCTGCAGTCCAAGGAGGTGCTACCGCTCGGCGCCACCGCTCCCGAGCGCGTGGACGTCCGCGTCGTTGCCGCCACGCATCGCGATCTCGGTCGCCTGCAGCGCGAGGGCAAGTTCCGCGAGGACCTCTACGCTCGCCTGAACGAATACAAGGTGGTGCTGCCGCCGCTGTACGAGCGCAAGGAGGACATCTACGCGCTGGTGCTGCGCTTCCTCGAGCGCCTCGGACGGCCCGACCTCAGCCCGAGCTTTCCGTTCATGACGGCGCTCGTGCACTACGACTGGCCGTACAACGTGCGCGAGCTCGAGGCCTGCATCAAACGCTGCGTCGCGCTGGCCGAGGGCCCCGTGCTCGTGCCCGAGCTCTTGCCGGACGTGGTCAGCGAGGCGATGAACGACTACGGCCGCAGCGGCCCGGTGCAGAGCCAGAGCGGCGAACGCCGGCCGAGCGTGCTTCCTCCGCTGAGCGAGGCGGCCGCTCCCGGTGAGGCCGAGCTGCGCCAGATGCTCGCGCGGCATGCCGGCAACGTCGCCGCGGTGGGCCGCGAGCTCGGCAAGGCGCGCATGCAGATCCACCGCTGGATGAAGCGCTACGGCATCGAGGTCGAGGACTACCGCGGCTAGTGGATCGAGTACTCCTCGAGCAGCCGGTGACGGCGTTCCTCGAGGGCGGCGAGTATGGTCTCCGCGTGGGACGAACGATCGAAGCGATCGAAAGCAGCGAGCAACGCCGCCTTCGTCTCTGCCGACAAACGCTGCCTGGCGACGGAGAAGAGCTGCTCCTCCTCGCGCTGCATGTGAGCGCGTAGAAAGCGCGTGAGCTCGCGCGCCACGCTGACGAAGCGCCGCACGTCCTCGCTGGACCACGCGTCGGGCTGGAGCGCCAGCTGACCGAGCACGCGGTAGAAGTAATGTTCCTGGCGGTGCTCGCGGCGCACGGTTGCCAGCGGCCCCTCGAACCAGTCGAAGCCGTTGGCGATCAGCACGGGCGTGAGGATGCCCTCCTCGCGCTCGTGATGACCAAGCTCACCGTACTCGGTCAAGAACTCCACGACCGTACCGAGTGCCCGCCGTTCGACGATTCCGCCGCCGGCAGCGCGATCCGCGAGCGCGTCGATGACCCGGAGCAGGCTCTCGACCACCCTGTGCTCTCGGGTCAGGCGATCGAACGGATCGTCGGCGACTTCGGTCCGCGGCGTGGGGGCGGGCATCGTCATGGACGGAGCAGGGCTCGTGCCAAATAGCGTGTGGCGCGATGCCCCGGCTCACAGACGCGGCAGCTCGTCGAGCGTGATCACCCAGTCGCTCTGGTAGACCTTGCGCAGCTGCTCCTTGCTCGTGAAGTCGGTAGTCTCGATGAAGTCGCCGCTCCAGGTCATGAACCACGACCAGAAGGCGCCGAGCTCGGGCATGAGATCCGGATCAGGGATCGTGCTGTTCTCGGACAGGGCCACGATGCGTCGTCCGCCGACCAGCTCGTTGAGTGAGTCGAAGACCGACGCGCCCGTCGCGTAGGAGCGCTGTGGCAGGTACAGATCGGCCGACACGATGTCGACGACGTCGTCACCCGGATACCAGTCGCGGCTCACCGAGTTCCAGATCCAGATCAGGTTGTCGAGCCCGTGCTCCTCGGTGAAACGCTCGAACATCAGCCGGTAGAGCGCCTTGGCGGGCTCCGGTCCCTTGGCGCCCCACCAGAACCAACCGCCTTCGGCCTCGTGCAGCGGCCGCCACAACACGGGGACCCCGGCGTCGCGCAGGCGCTCGAGCTGTGCCGCGATCACGTCGAGATCGTTCAGGATCTGGGTGTTCTCCTCGGTGCCCGGCGTGAGCGCGCGTGTCACGTCGAAGTCCGTTTCCGAGCTGTAGAAGCCGCGGTGCGAGAGCCCAGCGGGAACGAACCAATGCCAGCAGAAGGTCACGATGCCGTGTTTGTCGCGGTACCACTCGATGGCTTTCTCGGTGGAGTCGTCGCCGCCAGCGCCGTAGATGGGTGTGTAGAAGAGGAAGTCGAACCCGGCGATCGCCGGCCACTTCCCGGTCACGTCGAAGATGTGATCACCCGCGTCGTAGGGCGTGCGGCGGTCGAGCTCGACGCCATAGGCATAGTGTTGCCCGGACAGGGTCTTCGTCCGGTACATGCGGCGCAGGTAGCGGTAGAGCGCCCGCGCCTCCGGTGCCGCGTTCTTGGTGACGAGTTTGTTCGTCGGCGAGAACACTCGATTGTCGTCCCAGCTCTCGACGCGCAGGTAATCGATGTCGTAGTAGCCCCAGTTGCTGCGCAGGGTGATGTGATTGGTTCCCTGTTGAAGCAGCACTCGCTCGGGGACCGTCTCCTTGAAGTCGGGCGACAGGCGCAGCACGATCTCGGCTTGCTGGGCGTCGTTGACCAGGGGCAGCGTGTTGCGATCCCCCTCGTCGGCGGCGTAGCCCAGGGTGAGCGAGTAGACGCCGGCAGCCGGGACCTCCACGTCGAAGCCGAGCTCGTCGTCGTTGTTGTCGAACCCCGTCACGTAGCCGGAACCGGAAAATCCCGCGCGATTGCTGGCAGTTTCGAGGCCGTTGAGCTGGCCCTCCTCCGCCTCGCGACTGAGCGAGATGCGGGGTATCGGCGCGGGTTCGGCTGCGCTTCCGGCCTCTCCAGCAGCGGCGCTTCCGGGAGCAGGCGCGGCCCCACCGGCACCTGACGCCGGGGGAGCGCTCGCCGAGCTGTCGGGCTCTGGCGTGGCGTGTCCGCTGGGACCGGCGTCACGACCGTCGCTGCTCGAGGGCGGCTCGCTGTCATCCGAGGGCGACTGCTGGGGTGTCGATTCGTCGCGGCAACCGCTCGCCACGGCGAGGAGCACACCCGCCGTCACCAGGTTCTTCGTGCAATGCGTGGCCATCAGCTGGAACCTGGAAGCCATTTTCGGGCCGGATCGACCGAGGCGAGGAAGGCCTCGTGACGACGACTCGCGGTGAGGCGCGCTTCCCCGCGATCTCTCGGGTGGCACGCGCCGTGCTCGCTTTCGTCACTGACTACAAGGCGAGTGCAGTACGGCGGCCGGAGTCACCGAGCAAGCAAGGTCGGACGGCGCGCAAGCGCCGTCGACGCAGGCGCGAGCGCGGTAGCGAGCCGCTCCCGTGGAGCAGGTGCAGCAGTGTTCCTGGCAGACGCTGGCGGCCGAGCACGGCGACCCTGGCGGAGCGCCGCCGCGCGTCGCCTGCAAACAGTCAGTGCAACCCGAGCGAGTGAGCTCTGCTTTCACCAGCTTGCCGGCGACGCTGCCCTCGCCGAGGTGGGTCGAGCCTTCGTTGCGGCACGCTGCCGTGCAGCGGTCGAGGCTAGCGAGCTCCCCAGCGCAGGCCTGTACGCCCTCACCTTGTTCGAGCGCGACGCCCAGCTCGGAATTCACGGCCGGGCAGTCGATCGCCGAGCGTGCCACGCAGGTGTGGTAGGCGTCGCGCAGTTTGCCGCACTGGGCGCGCTCTGAGCTGGCCAGAGCCGACGCGCATTGCTCGACACACTCGAGGTAGGCGCCGTGGCCTTCACGCCTCGGGCACTTGGCCTGGCTGTAGGCCGCGCAGGCGCTGCGGCAGCCCGCGAGATTGTCCCCAGCGTCTGGGCCCTGGTCCGGTTCCGAGCCGGAGCAGCGGCAAGCCGGGAGCCAGAGACCGGCCAGCGCGCACCCGAGCCAGCTCAGCCGGAGCGCGCGGGCCCGGACAGGAGCCGACACGGCCCCGGCCGGGGGAGGTTGACTTTGGCTCATGAAACCCTTAGCGAATCTGCCGCCCCGGAGCTTTACTCCGGCGGCGGAGACGGAAACGAAGTTTGGCCACGCGACGCAAGAAGACCAAGGGCAAAGGTGGAGCGGCCGAGCCGCCGAGCCAGGAGATCGTCCTCGAGGGTGTACCCCTGCACGAGGTGGCCCAGAGCCGCTACCTGAACTACGCGCTCTCGGTCATCACCAGCCGCGCCTTGCCCGACGTCCGGGACGGCCTGAAGCCGGTGCAGCGCCGCATCCTGTACACGGCCTGGCAGCAAAACCTGACCAGCGACACCAAGCACAGAAAGTGCGCCAAGGTCGTGGGCGACGTCATGGGTAGCTACCACCCCCATGGCGACGCCTCGATCTACGACGCCCTGGTGCGGCTGGCCCAGGCCTTCAACATGCGCGTGCCGTTGATGGACGGCTCGGGCAACTTCGGCTCGATGGACGGCGATCCGGCGGCGGCCATGCGCTACACGGAGTGCCGGCTGACGCCGATCTCGACGCGGCTGCTCGAAGAAATCGAGCAGGACACCGTGCACTTCCGGCCCAACTACGACGGCACGAAGTTCGAGCCGGTCGTCCTACCCTCCCGGCTGCCCAACCTCTTGATCAACGGCGCCACCGGCATCGCGGTGGGCATGGCGACGAACATCCCGCCGCACAACCCGGAAGAGGTCGTCAGCGCCGCCATCCGCCTGCTCGACGCCTTGCTCGAGGGCAAGCAGCTCTCCTCGCGCGAGCTCTGCCGCACGATCAAGGGCCCTGACTTTCCGACCGGCGGGCAGATCGTCTCGAGCGGTGAAGAGCTCAAGCAGATCTACGAGACCGGGCAGGGCGTGGTGAAGGTGCGCGGCACCTGGAAGCTCGCGGACACCACCAAGACCAGCAAAATAGTCCACATCACCAGCGTTCCGTACGCCGTGAACAAGGCGACGCTGGTCGAGCGCATCGCCGAGATCGTGCTCGCTCGCAAGATGCCGTTGCTGCTCGACGTGCGGGACGTCTCGACCAGCGACGTTTGCATCGAGCTCGAGCTGAAGAAGGAAGCCGAAGAGCACAAGGTGCTCTCGTTCCTCTTCAAGAACACGCCGCTGCAGTCGAATTTCGCCGTCAACATGACGTGCCTGGTGCCCACCGAGAACCCCGACGTGGGCCGCCCCGAGCGCCTCGACCTGGGCTCGATGCTCTGGCACTTCCTGCACTTCCGCCTCGAGGTCGTGACGCGCCGCCTGGCCGACGAGCTCAAGGGTCTGCTGAAGCGCATGCACATCCTCGAAGGCTTCGAAAAAGTCTTCGACGCGCTCGACGCCATCATCAAGCTGATCCGCAAGAGCGAGGGCAAGGCCGACGCGGCCAAGGCGATCATGGATCGCTTCAAGCTCGACGCCGAGCAGACCGACGCCATCCTCGAGCTCAAGCTCTACCGCCTGGCGCGCCTCGAGATCCTCGTCATCCAGAAGGAGCTCAAGGACAAGCGCAAGCGGGCCAAGGAGATCCGCGTGCTGCTCGACGAGGAAGAGTCGAAGGGCCGCTGGGCGATCGTGAAGGATGAGCTCGGCGCCGTGGTGGCTGAGCTCGGCAAGGTCGCCAAGCGCCGTACCATCATCGAGGAGATCGAGGCCGAGGCCGAGTTCACCGCCGACGAGCTGATCGTGGCGGAGGACAACCACGTGCTGCTCACGGCCGACGGCTGGATCAAGCGCCAGAAGGAGATCAAGGACACCACCACCACGCGCCTGCGCGAGGGTGACGCGGTGCTTTCCTGCGAGATCGGCTCGACCAAGGCCAGCATCGTGTTCCTGTCGAACTTCGGCACGGCTTACACCTCGCGCATCATCGATATTCCGGCCACCACCGGCTACGGCGAGCCGATCCAGAAGCTGTTCAAGCTCAAGGACGGCGAGAAGATCGTGGCCGCCTTCTCGCTGGATCCGCGCCTGGTCGGCGTGCTCGAGGGCAACGAGAAAAAGCTACCCAGGACGTACGCCGTGGCCGCGTCGAGCGACGGCTTCGCGCTCAGCTTCAGCCTGGCGCCTTTCGCCGAGCCAAGCACGCGCGCCGGCCGCCGCTTCGCCAAGCTCAGCGAGGGCGCGCAGATCATCGGCGCTGCCCTGGTGCACGGCAAGGAGACCCTGATCGCCGTCTCGCGCGACCGGCGCGCGCTGCTCTGCGCGGTCAAGGAAGTGAACTTCCTGTCCGGCCCGGGCAAGGGCGTGACCCTGATCAAGCTCGACGGTGACGACGCGCTGATCGGCTTCGCGGCCGTCGGCGACGAGCGCGGCGGCCTGGTCGTCGAGACGTCCATGGGCGGGCAGCAGCGCGTCAGCCCCGGCAAGTACGAGAGCAGCGGCCGCGGCGGGCGCGGGCGCGAGATCATCAAGCGCGGCTCGCTGACCCGTGTGGTGCTAGAGCCCCCTCCCGCACCTCCCCCCTTCGAGGCCTAGAGCATGTCGACGACGCAAGACTACACGGCCAAAGACATCACGGTCCTGGAGGGCCTGGACCCGGTACGCAAGCGCCCGGGCATGTACATCGGGGGCGTCGGCAGCGCCGGCCTCCACCACCTGGTCTGGGAGATCGTCGACAACTCGATCGACGAGGCCATGAACGGCCACGCCACCGAGATCACCGTCACGCTGCACTCCGACGACGAGTCGATCACCGTGGTCGACAACGGCCGCGGCATCCCCGTCGACATCCACCCCAAGCACAAGAAATCCGCGCTAGAGATCGTGTACTCGACGCTGCACGCGGGCGGTAAGTTCGAGGGTCAGAACTACAAGACCTCCGGCGGTCTGCACGGTGTCGGCGCCTCGGTCGTGAACGCGCTCTCGCAGAAGCTCGTCGTTCGCGTCAAACGCGAGGGCGCCGAGTGGGAGATGGAATTTCGCGCCGGCAAGGCCGTCGGCAAGCTGAAGAAGCTCGGCGCAGCTCGCGGCACGGGCACCAGCGTGACCTTTCGTCCGGATCCCACCATCTTTCCCAAGATCGACTTCAACCCCGAGACGATCCGTGAACGACTCGAGGTGGCGAGCTACCTGCACCGCGGCGTGAAGGTGAACTTCATCGACGAGGTCAACAAGCAGAAGCACCACTTCCATCACGCCGAGGGCATCGCCGAGTACCTGAAGAAGCTCGTCGCGGGCCAGAAGAAGCCGGTGCACGAGACCGCTTTCACCCTGAACAAGGACAACGGCGCGCGCATCGAGATGGCCTTCCAGTGGACCGAGTCCACCGACGAGCAGCTCAAGAGCTACGTCAACGGCATCCCCACGGGCTCCGGCGGCACACACGAGATCGGCGTCCGTGCCGGCATCGTCAAGGCCGTGCGCAACTACGTCGAGACGCACAACCTCACGCCGCGCGGCGTCGGCATCGCCGCCGAAGACATCCGCGAGGGCATGGTCGGTGTGCTCAGCGTGTTCATCGCCGAGCCGCAGTTTCAGGGACAGACCAAGGACCGGCTGAATAACCCCGAGGTGCAGTCGGCCGTCGACGGCGCGGTGCGCCCGGCGCTGGAGCAGTGGCTGAACCAGAACCGTTCGCTGGCCGAGCAGATCGTGGCGCGCATCATCCTGGCCGCCCGCGCGCGCGAAGCCTCACGCGCCGCCAGCGCACAGATCACGCGCAAGACGGCGACCAGCGGCCGCCTGACCCTGCCCGGCAAGCTGAGCGACTGCCTGTCGAACGATCGCTCGCACACCGAGCTCTTCATCGTCGAGGGCGACTCCGCCGGCGGCTCCGCCAAGCAGGGCCGCGACCGCAACGTGCAGGCCATCTTGCCCCTGCGCGGCAAGGTCATGAACACCGAGGGCATGACCCTGGCCAAGGTGCTCGAGAACAAGGAGCTCGCCGATCTCGTCACCGCCATGGGCTGCGGCGTGGGCGCGAGCTTCGAGCTCGGCAGGCTGCGTTACCAGCGCATCGTGCTCCTGGCCGACGCCGACTCCGACGGCCACCACATCACGACGCTGCTGCTCACCTTCTTCTACCGGCACCTGCCCGACCTGATCAAAAACGACCGCGTCTTCATCGCCGTGCCGCCGCTCTACCGTATCGACATCGGCAAGGAGACCTACTGGGCCGCCGACGACGACGATCGCGCGCGCATCCTGAAGGACAAGACCAAGGGCAACGCCAAGCCGGAGATCACGCGCTTCAAGGGCCTGGGCGAGATGATGCCGAACGTGCTCTGGGATACGACGCTGAACCCGAAGACGCGACGCATGCTGCGGGTCAGCATCGCCGACGCGCTCGAGACCGATCGCGTGATGAACGAGCTCATGGGCAAGGACCCTGGCGCTCGCTTCCACTTCATCATGGACCGCGCGGAAGAAGCCGAAGAGCTCGACGTATAACGGTACAAGACGCCTGAAAGAATCGGCTGGGACTGGCCGCTCAAGGACTTTGAGCGTGGCCGGACACTGAGCGCCTCGAGCTGCCTTTCCTCGAGGGATCAATGACGAACCGATTCGCCCGTCTCGGGACACTCTGCGTCGCCGCTGCTTCCGTGCTGCTGAGTGGTTTGAGTGCTTGCTCGAGCGGATCCAGCGCTCCGCCGCCCGCGGCGACCGCCGCCACGGCTGGCGCTTCTCCCACGGCCGGTTCCCCGGGTTCGGGCGGTGGAGGTGCCGGCGGCGCAGGTGGTAGCGGGGCTGGACTCTTGCTCCATGGCGCTCCCTGCACCGTCGACACGGCCTGCGTGAGCGGCGTGTGCATCAGCAGCGGCACCTGCTCCGGCAACGGAACCAAGGCTCCGTCGGGCTCCGTCTGCGATACCCCCACCGATTGCGCGAGCGGGAACTGCACCACGGGCGCGTGTGTGGCGGGGACGAACCTGACCGACGGCTTCAGCTGTGCGCTACCCAGCGAGTGCAGCAGCGGATCGTGCACGAACGGAGTTTGCGGCATGCTGGGCACCGCTGGCAGCGGCGGTGGCGGTGGCAGCGGCGGTGGCGGAACGGCAGGTACGGCGGGCAGCGCGGGCGCGGGCACGGCCGGCAGCGGCGGAGGCTCCACCACGGGAGCCAGCGCCGGCTGCGGCAAACAAGTGCTCGACGAGCCGAGCGCCTACACCACGCATCCGCTCACGGTCCCCGTCGATGCGGAGTTCCAGGCCGATTACACCAATCGCGAGTACTTCACCTGGCTGCCCGAGAACTACGATCCGAACAAGGCGTACCCGGTGATCTTCTACGGCGCGGGCTGCGGAGCCAGCATGGCCGAAGACCAGCCGGCGCAGGCGGTCTTCGACAACGAGGCGATTCTCGTCTTCTTGCTGCAGGTCGAGGGCTGCTTCCAGGCGGGCTCGAACGGTACGGCCAACTCGCCCGACATCCCGTACTTCGACATGGCGTTGAACGAGATCGAGGCAAACTACTGCGTCGATCAGAGCCGCGTCTTCATGTCAGGGTACAGCAGCGGCGCCTGGTTCTCGGTCACTCTCTCTTGCTCGCACGGCGACCGCCTGCGCGGCATCGCCATCGCGGCCGGCGGCCAGCAACCCGAGCTCCCGCCGTGCACCGGTCCCGTCGCGGCACTGTTCTTCGTCAGCTCGGGTGACGACGGCAACCCGATCGGCGGAGACACGGGCTCGGGCGTAGCCCGAGATCGCCTGGTAGCCGAAAACGGCTGTGAGCAGACCACGGAGCCGTGGGACGAGCGCTGGCCCTACTGCCAGAAGTACACGGGCTGCGACGAGAACCCCGTCGTCTTTTGCGATCACGGCGGTGGCCATGCCCTCGGGACGACCGTTGCTGTGGCCGCCGCCGTGATCGCAAAAGACGACGGGGTTCTCGTCGCAGCCCGTGTACTTCTGGCAGTAGGGCCAGCGCTCGTCCCACGGCTCCGTGGT
>DATLIL010001132.1:0-5772 GCA_035539475.1 Polyangiaceae bacterium | reverse complement strand
ATGTGGGACTGGGCCGGCGCTTCGCTCGACTATACGCGGGTCACACCCGCCTACAGCTTCGCCGTGTTCGCCGAGAACTACCTGGACGAGGGCCATGACCCCGAACCCGAAATGCGAAACGCCGTCGCGGAAGCCATCCGGCTGCTGAACGGTCACTGAAGCTTAGAGGTAGAGCCCATCACGCTGCTCGAAGGTGCCAGCGTGATGGGCGACCTGGCTCTGGGTCAATCACCAGCGCTGGAGCAGAGCGTAGTTGGCCGTGATGTACTCCCTGAGCTCGCTGGTGTCGCCCGACACGATCATGTCCTTCTCGATCGTCGCCAGATCCGCCATCACGTCGTCGGGCTTGAAGCCGTGAACGCTGGGCAGGTGGACGACGGCGCTATGGAAGTGTTCGTAGGTAGCCTTCTGCACGGCGCTGAGGTCCGTCGCCTCGATGTCGATGTCGCTGCGCGCGGGGAGCGTGCCCCTGAGGATGTTGATCTCCACCTGCGTTTCCGGAGTGGCGATGGTGTTCAAGAACTCCTGGGTGGCGGCGCGGTGGGGCGTGCCTGCCACGATCGGGAACACGTCCGCCGAAAAGACGAAGATGTCCTTCGTGCCGGGAAACGGCATCACACTGAATTCGACCCCCGGCGAATAGCCACTGGTGGCAAGGACGCCGGTGCCCCAGTCGCCTTGCTGACCGAAGGCAGCCTCACCTTTGGCCACGCGCTCTAGCGCCTCCGGGAAGTCGATCGCGGCGGAGTCGGCATTGAAGTAGCGCGACAGCTCGAGCAGGGTGGAGAGCGCTTCTTCGAGCTCGGGGTCGCTGGCAGGGTTGGCCTCGCCCTCCCAGAACTTCGGGTAGTAGGCGGGCCCCGCGACCGCCGGGAACAGCGCTTCCCAGAGCAGCATGTCGAGGGTCCAGTCGTACGCGTTGCCGAGCGCGAAGGGTCGCTCGATCGGATTTTCTGGATCCGTGGCGATCACCCTGCAGGCGTCCAGCAGCGCTTGCACACCAGCCATGCCGGATCGGTTCAGGTCATCGATGTCGATGCCGTACGACTCGAGCACTGCCGGGTTGTAGAAGAACGAGGACTGGCGCGCGATGCCGATGGGAACGCCGTAGAGGTTCCCGTCCCTGGAATTAACCGCCAAGATCTTCGATGGCATGTTGATGCCGTCACGAGACACCGGTTCGAGGTCGGCGTGGTCGGCCGTGATCCCCTTGAGCAAACGTTCCCCCATACCCGACTGGAAGGTGTCGGCGGGGAAGTCCTGCGTCAAAGTGACCCTGGCGTTCGGACGACGAGCCTCGTGAAGCTCGATCAGCTTTTCGAGTAGCCCGAGCTGCGCGCCGACCGTGGAGATGACGACTTCCTCTTCCTCCGGCGCGGACACCTCCGCTTCTCCCGAGCATCCACCGAGCAACAGCGCCGCCACCAACAACGTCGAGACCCGAGCACCCACTCTCATGGTTAGAGCTTATCGGTCATCGCGTTTTTTTCGCAATGTAGTCAATGCTCGCCAGCGAGCCCTACACTGTGGGAGCACCCCTCTCGTCCCTGCCAGTCCATCTAATACACGACCCCGCCGTCGTTTTGAAGACTGGTAGTGCGCGCGCTCGTGGCTAGCCTCTGCGTCCAATCACGAGGAGGCGCTGCATGAAGGCGAGGGTTCCGGCGATGCTCACCAGAGGGTTATCGGCTCCGCAGCGGCAGGAGTTCGACCAGTGGTGGAATACCTTGGCGACTCCTGACCGCTACGCGTTGCGGCAGCACCCCGGGCGCGCGCCCGCCGGTGTGATCGCGCGTTTCGTTGACGCTGAACGCCCGGATGACGACGGCAACGAGAACGTCGACTTCTACGAGTACCTGGTCAATCACGAGCTCTCGCTCGAGGACGGACGCACATTTCACATCTGCTCGCGGCACCCGGCGGCGCGCGCACTTCTCGCGCGTGGCTGGATCCCCGCCGACTTCCAGTGTCCACGTGAGGAGGCTGCATGCCCGATGCGCGCGTTGCTGAAGGCAGGGAACGGTTCGAATGTGCGGCTTTCGCTGCTGAGAGGTGCACGTGACTGAATTCGCCATCCTCTTCGGTCGCCCTCGAGCCGCCCAGGACGCCGAGGATCGCTTCGAGCTCGAGGTGCTCGCGGCGGAGGAACTGGGGCTCGACTCGTTTGCCATTCCACTCGACGACGTCGTCGCCGGGGAGCCCGAGCGCGCCCTCCGGCGCTTGCCGCGTCGGAGGGGACGCTGCTGGTTGTATCGAGGCTGGATGCTGAGCGAGGAGGAGTACACCTCGCTGTACGAGGCGATGGACGATCGCGGCGAACGATTGTGGGTCGATCCGGAGAGCTTTGCCGAGGCGACGTATGCGCCAAACTATCTACCCCTCCTCGGCGAATCGACGGCGCCGGCGCGCTGGACCGAAGGCGAGAACGTGCGCGAGGCCTGGGAGCTTGCTCAGGAGCTCGGGCCGCCTCCCTGGCTCGTGAAGGACCACGTGAAGTCGGCGAAGGAGGCGTGGCATCGCGCCTGCTTCGTCCCGGCAAACGCTGACTACGAAGACTTCGCTGCAATCTGCGAAGCGCTGCTCGAGCTACGTGGCGATCGATTTGAGCGCGGCTTCGTGATCAAGCGCTATCTCGAGCTGGCCGAGCTTCCCGGCTGGACCCCGGAGCGCCGGCGAGTCACCGATGAACATCGACTCGTGTTCTGGGACGGCAGGCTGATCGCACACGCACCGTACTACGACGTCGAGTCGACGCTGGAGAACCCCGCGCAGTTCGCGCATCTGGGCCGCGCCGTGAGCTCGCCATTCTTCACGGCCGACGTGGCCCGCCTTGCCGGCGGCGGCTACACGGTACTCGAGCTCAACGACGGTGGTTGCTCGACGTTGCCCGAGCAGATGGACCCTCGCGACGTCTATCGCGTGCTGCTATGAGCTCACTGCGGCTCGCAGGCGAACGGCAGGTCGTCGTAACAGGGG
The DNA here is from genome assembly GCA_035539475.1 of Polyangiaceae bacterium. GTDB lineage: Bacteria > Myxococcota_A > Polyangia > Polyangiales > Polyangiaceae > PMG-095. The sequence goes on along the minus strand of DATLIL010001132.1, from coordinate 2,796 downwards.
CTGTCGCCCCAGGCGCCGGTGGCGTCGTCGAGATGGATGACGGCGCAGTTCTCGTCCTGCCAGCCGCCTGATTGGTTGTTCGGGGTGCCCTCGAGCCAGTGCTCGAAAGCCCCGTCGACGGCCATGCCGTTTTCATCGCCGTTCCAGAACTCGGTGCCGTCGGGCCAGAGCCAGTGCCCTTCACTGGCTGCGTCGGTGCCGCCGATGTGCATGTCCACGACCTGGGTGCCCGTGACGAGGTTCTTCATGGTTTCCCAGAGGAACGTGTTCTCTTCCAGGCTATCGATGCGCACGAGCGCCATGTCGCTCGCCGCGCACTGCGCAGCGGCTTCGTCGCGATCAGCCGGCTGCGTGCAGAATATGTACGCCTGATCGAGAAAGGTCGCGCCGCTACAATTCGATGGACAAATGTCGCCCTCGTCGGCGGTGTCGTCGCAGTTGTTGTCGAGCCCGTCGCAGATCTCCTCGGCCTGGACGCAATCGCCGGTCGCATCACCCGCGCCTGCTGCACCCGGTTGGGTTCCTCCGGAACCGCTCAGCGAACCACCTGCAGCCAGCGTTCCGGCAGCGGCGCCTGTTCCCGCGATCGCCGTCGAGCCGGCCGTAGCGGTTGCGGCGCCACCCTTGCCCTGTGACGGGTCTCCGCTCGGTCGCAGATCACCCGTCGGGTAGTCGTTGAAGCTGACGAGGCAGCCCATCGCAGCAAAGGCGGCGAGGACGTGGACATACGGAGGCACGAATCTTGGACGAACCGCCTGGGCAGAGCGCTCGCGTACCGACACAGCCCCATGATACTGCCGTGCACGCTCGCCCGACCATCGTCGATGCGTAGAGCCGATGTCGTACCTGAACCGACCTCAGAGCGCGGAGCGCCAGGCAGCCGTGGCGTCGATACTGCGCTCCGCAAAACGCGGCACGTACTCCCGTTCGCCCACTTCGAGAACGACGGCTCGGTAGAGCGCCCGCGGCATCAGCCCCCAGGCCCGCGCTTCGGGATCGATGACTTCGTCGTCTCGAGACGAGCTTCCGTACAGACGAAGCACCTTCGAGAACAGGGCAGGGAGCGCGCTGCCGACGACGGACCTCAGCGACGGGTCCGTATCCAAAAAGTAGTCGAGGCAATCCCAGCCAAACGCACGGTGACGCACCTCGTCGCGCAGGATGCGATCCAGCGCGTCGCGGGCCACGGGTACCGTGCACTCACTCCGAAGGGTCTTGAAGAGCGGCACGGCCACCGTCTCGCCCAGGCAGAAGAGCTCGGTCACGGCGACCACGGCGTCCTGGCGCAGATCGCTGCGAAGACGCGGGAGTGCGAGCTGATCGGAAACGAGGGCTGGTGGCACGGTCGCACCGGCCTCTCGCGCCACCTCGGCGCTGAGCGCGGCGTGATCCAGCTCGTCTTTGACGATGGCCAGCCCGTCGTCGACGAGCTCTCGAGGGAACCCGAGTTGAAGCAGCCAGAGCGTGAGGTGATGGGCATGCGCCGCCGACGTGTACTCCGCCTCGATCCGTCGCGACCACTCCAGCCGTACGCTGGCTGCGGCGGAAGACTCAGGCTCCGCCACGGCCGCCTTGGGCCACGCAGGCTCCGTCACTCTCCCAGTGGCCCACTGCATTCGGACCGATCGGGGGAGGGCTTCCGCCCTGTCCGCCTTCGCCGCCACTCGCTGCGTCTGCGACGCAACCGGTCACTGTCCAGCCGCCTGCGTCGCAAGGGTAGCCACACGCGCTGCGGTCTGCGCCGAAAGACCCGCCAACACGGCAGCTCGAGCCTTCTTCCGGACGCGTCTGGGGGCAGGGGGCGGGAGGGTTCCCTCCGCCTCCGAAATACGCCCAGTTCCCATCGATGCAATCGTAGGTCCCCGAGACTCCAACGCACGCGTCGTAAGGCCTGTCGCAGCTCCTGTCCTGCTCCGCGGACACGTCGTAACCGTAGCCAGAGTCGTTACAGACCAGCACGACCGTCTGCGGGGTGCCGCTCGTACACTCGAGGAGCAATCTGCACGCGTCGCCCGGATCGCAAGGCCCGGGTCCAGTCGCGCAGTCGGAGATGTTCGAGTCGTCTGTCGTTGCGTCGCCGCCGCAAGCGGGTCCTATCCAGGCTGCGACGGTGATCACCAGCGGAGCTCGGTAGATTCTTTTGGATTTCGCCACGAGCAGAGACTCCTTCTTGGGCGCCGCCGAGCTTGGCACAGTCTCGGACAGTGATGTCATGCCGCATGGCTCGCCGGGGACCAGTTCGGTGCCAGACTGCACGCGCTATGCCAACGCGTGGGGGGGCAACGCCACTGGACGCGCGTCCTGGCCGCCCGGGCCGACCCTTGCTACGAACGAGACCATGGACACGAGCGCCGAAGCACCGCTGAGCCCGGAAGTCGTCAGCGCCCTCGTGGGCAATCACCGGGAGTTTCTCGCGTTCCTGCAGAAGCGCCTGGGCAACCGCGCGCTCGCCGAGGACATCCTGCAGGATGCGTTCGTGCGCGGCCTCGACAAGCTCAAGACGCTCGAGAGTGACGAATCAGCGACCGCCTGGTTCTATCGCATCCTGCGCAACGCGGTGATCGACCACCATCGGCGGCGGGCGTCCGTCGACAAGAAGCTCGAGGCGTTCGCGGCGGAGCTCGAGCAGCACGTCCAGCCCGAGGGTGAGGTGCGCGGCGCCGTGTGCAAGTGCGTGGGCGAGCTCGCTGGCACGCTCAAGCCGGAGTACGCCGAGGCGCTCCGCCGCGTCGAAGTCGACGGTGTGGCGGTGAAGGACTACGCGACTGAGGCCGGCATCACCAGCAACAACGCTGC
>DATLIL010001131.1:0-10374 GCA_035539475.1 Polyangiaceae bacterium | reverse complement strand
TGGGCGCCGCCGTGGTCACGGACGTTTCAGCGAGCTGGTATCACACCTGCGCCGTCGTCGGTGATGGCAAGGTGCGCTGCTGGGGCAGCCAACCGTTCCACGGCCATCCCGAAAGCGACGTCATCGGCGACGACGAAACGCCGGCCGCGGTGGGTGACGTCGACGTGGGCGCCGCCGTGGTCACGGACGTTTCAGCGAGCTGGTATCACACCTGCGCCGTCGTCGGTGATGGCAAGGTGCGCTGCTGGGGCAACGACTCCGCGGGCAGACTCGGCTACGGCAACAGCGGGACAATCGGTGACGACGAAACACCGGCCGACGCGGGTGACGTGGACGTCGGCGGCCCGGTCGAGGGAATTGCGACGGGTCCGACTCAGACCTGCGCCAACCTGGTCGACGGCAGGGTTCGCTGCTGGGGCAGCAACGAAGACGGCGAGCTCGGCTACCCGGGCAGCGAAGCCATCGGCGACGACGAGACGCCGGCGCAAGCGGGTGACGTCGACGTCGGCGGTTTCGCGCTGCAGGTTGCCGCAGGCTACCACCACACCTGCGTGCTGCTCGACGGTGGCACGGTGCGCTGCTGGGGTAACGGCACCGGCGTGGACATCCTTGGTGAGGTCGAGCTCGGCGGCAGCGCCGTGCAGATCGTGGCCGGTCTGCACCACCGCTGTGCGCTGCTCCAGGGCGGCAACGTGCGTTGCTGGGGCGCGAATTACAACGGTCCTCTCGGCTACGGTAACTACGACGTCGTCGGTGACAACGAGACGCCGGCGGAGGCGGGCGACGTCGACGTGGGCGGCACGGTGCTACAGCTCGCAGCCGGCGACTACTCGACCTGCGCCTTGCTCGAGGGCGGCGGCGTGCGCTGCTGGGGCCTGGGAGACAAAGGCGAGCTCGGCTACGGCAACACGGAGACCATCGGCGACGACGAGACGCCGGCGGAGGTCGGCGACATCGACCTGGGCGGGCCGGCAGTTCACATCGAAGTGGGCTTCCTTCATGCCTGCGCCGTGCTCGTGGGCGGCAAGATCCGCTGCTGGGGCCGGGGCGGGACCGGCGCTCTCGGCTACGGCAACCTCGAAGACATCGGTGACGACGAGACCCCGGCGTCGGCCGGCGACGTCGAGACCCACTAGCTGTCAGGAGCCGGAGCTTTCGTAGCGGCGGAGCCCGGCCTTCCAGGCGGCGTGCGCCAGCACGACGAACACCGCCGTGACGGACGGCGCGACCAGGAACGACAGCGCGCTCCCGCCCTTGCCGAAGAGGACGCTCGCGGGAAGGTAGTTGCAGGCCCCGTAGGGCACGACGATCAGGAGCAGCCCGCGCAGCCAGGCCGGATAGACCGATAGGGGGTAGCGCGACGCCTGCAGCAGGTTGTGCGGAATGAAGAGCTGCTGGCCGAAGTGCCCGAGCGTGCGAAACGAGACCGACGCGAAGAGCACGAGCAGCGCGGTGTAGAGCAGCGTGCCGCAAACGATCCAGAGCGGGACGCTCAACCAGGTGGTCCAGGCAGCGCCGAGAACCCAGAGAGAGCCCGCGACGTAGCAGAGCCCGGTGAGCAGGTTGCCGAGGGCGTGCAGCTCCGGTCGCGTCACGAGAAAGAACAGCAGCGTGTTGACCGGATAGGTCAACAGGCGGTCGAGGTCGCCCATCACGATCGAGCTCGGAAGCAGCCAGATCTGGTTGAACAGGAGCTCGGAGGCGCCCAGGCAGGTCGCCACCAGCCCGAACAGGAACACCACCTCCGCGCCGCGAAATCCGCCGAGCTCGGGCGTCGTCGCCAGCACGATGCTCAAGAAGGAGAGCGCGGCCAGCTGCAGCATGATGGACGTCACGAGGCCGATGACGAGATCGGTGCGGTACTCGAGCTTGGCCTGCAGCGCCGCCTTGAAAGCGGAAACGTAGACGTTCTGTCGGAGCCTCATCGCTACCCTCCCTGAACCTCGAACCGTCGCAGGCTGACGCCGAGTAACCAGCGCCCGAACAGCAACAGCGCCGCCGCCCACACCAGCTGGGCGAGGAGCGCTCGAGCGATTGCGGCACCGTCGATCCAGCCGACGAAGATCGAGACTGGTGTGTGGATGGTGTGACGAAAAGGCAGCCACTCGGCGATCGTGCGCAGCCGGTCCGGAAACAGCACGAGCGGCGCGGACAGGCCGGAGAAGGTGAGCTGCAGCGCATTGCGGGCCACGAACACGCCGTAGCCGCTGTACGTGACGAAAGCAGCCTGCACGATGATGTACGAGATCGCGAACAGGATGGTCATGCCCAGGAGCGCGCTGACCGCCGCAGCCGCCAGAGCGGGCAGCGATTCGGGCAGCGCGGCCTCGCCCCAGAGCAGGACGGCGAGCGCGAACAGCGGCAGCATCACGAGCACGTTGAACAGGGCGTCGGCCAGCGCTTGCGTGACCTGCCCCAGCTGGAAGTCCACTGGCCGGAGCAGGTCGATCGCGATCAGGCCGAGGCGGATGCGCTGCCCGATGCGCCCTTCCACGTTCATCATCGACACGTAGTTCAGGCAGCCAGCGACCAGCAGGTAGGAAAAGAGCTCGTCGGGCGGCAGCGGCAGCGCGCGTGGGTTCACCTGGTAGACGTGGCGCCAGATCAGCATCGGGATGACGGTGCTGAAGCCCACGCCGATCAGCGTCATCGGCAGGGCTGACGTGTAGGCGAAATTGACCCGCACAGCGCGCGCGAAGAGCGCTCGCAGCGTGGCAAGCTCGGCTTTCAGCTCGGCCAGAGCGGTCATGCGACGTTCGCTTCCTGCTCGGGCGGCGAGCGGCGGTAGATGCGGGCCACCATGCTGTCGATGTCGGCCTTCTCGAGCACGATGTCGGTCACGGGCAGGCGATCGAGCAGCCGGCGCGAGAGCTCGGGTGCGGCGCCGTCGCGTTCGTAGGCGACGACCGCACGGTGCCCCTTGCACTCGACGAGCTCGGCGCCGAGCGTGCTCATCTCGCGCGAGAGCTCGAGCGCCGTGTTTCCGTCCACCGGCTTCTCGAGCTCCACGACGATGCGCCGCCGCGTGGCAAAGCGTTTCTCGAACTCGCGCAGCGAGCCGTCGAAGAGCAGCTTGCCCTTGTCCAGCAAGATCAGGCGATCACAGATCTCGGTGATGTCCTTGAGATCGTGGGTCGTGATCAGCACGGTGGTTTCGAAGCGCTCCTGCATGCCGCGGATGAACTCGCGCACCTGCTGCTTTACTGCCACGTCCAGGCCGATGGTCGGCTCGTCCAGGAAGGCGATCGCCGGTGCGTGCAGCAGCGACGCCGCCAGGTCGCAGCGCATGCGCTGACCGAGCGAGAGCTTGCGCACGGCCACGGGCAAGAGCGGGCCGAGCTCGAGGCGCCGGACGGCTTCTGCGTAGGTCACCTCGAAGACGGATTCCGGGATGCGGTACATCGTCTTCAGCAGCGAGAACGTCTCCCGCACCGGGATGTCCCAGAGCAGCTGCGGGCGCTGACCGAAGACGACGCCGATGCGGCTGGCCAGCTTTCTACGCTGGCGAAAAGGCTCGAGCCCGAGCACCTCGAGCTTGCCCGCCGTTGGCAGCAAGATCCCCGTCAGCATCTTGAGCGTGGTGGACTTGCCGGCGCCGTTCTCGCCGATCAGTCCGACACGCTCTCCGCGCTGGATCGACAGCGAGAGCTCCTCTACTGCGGGCACGGCCTCCGTCTGACCATTGAACAGACCGGAGACCGCGCCCCACAGGCCCGGCTTGCGGACCCTGCGCTGGTACGTCTTGCAGAGCCCGCTCGCGACCAGGGCTTGAGTCATGTCTTGCCTCTCGCTTCCAGCCCGTCGAGCCGCGCGCGCAGGCGCTCGCGGCGCTCGTCGGCTCGTCGAAATGCTTTCCAGCCGATCTGCTTCAAACCCGTTTGCACCAGCCCGCCGAGCAGCTGGGCCTCGTCCCAGGGCACGTCGAGCAGCGCATCGGCGAAGTGAGGGCTGTCCTGCCGCCGGATCCACTCTTGCGGAAAGAGCGCGACCTTGCGCGGCACTCCGCGTGGAGCGCCGGGCGCCGCCGGCTCCCCCGACAACGCACGCTTCAGTGCCTGACCGAGGTCGCTATCGAAGTGGTGACCCAGGTGGCAGATCGGCGTCGGGCGCGCGTTGAGCTCGATCAGGTGGGCGGCTCCGGCGGAATCGAGCTGGAAATCGAAGCTGGCGAACCCGCTGAAGCCGAGAGCTTTCACCAGCTTCGTGGAAGTGTCCGCCATCTCGGCGTGATCGATGACCTCCACGACCGCGCTCGGGCCCGTCGAACGCGGGTGCGTTTCGACCTTGATCGCCGAGATGCCAGCGAGGAGCTCGCCGCGCCAGGCAATGATCGCCCGCATGGCGGTCTTGCCTTCGACGAAGCCTTGCGCCAGCAGACCCTCCTTCAGGGTGCGCGGCTCACGGCTCTCGAGCTGCGCGAAGGTCGTGCGCACGGCGGCTTCGTCTTTGCAAATCGACACACCGAAGCCGGCGCAGCTCTCCTCGGCCTTGAACACCGCGGGCAGGCCGTGTTCCTTCGTGAATGCGAGCGCCTGCTCCAGGCTGTGGACAGAGGCGTGCACCGGCTGGCGCACGCCAGCGTCGCGAGCCAGCGTCGCCAGCGCTTTCCGGCTGCGTAACGTTGGATGGTGCCGCGGATCGCCGAGCGAGTCGCAGAGGACCGCGGCCAGCTCTGCGTCCGCTGCCAGCACCTGTAATACTTCGACGCTGAGGTCGTCACCGGGGACGACCATGCTCGGCCGGAGCTCGAGTAGCTGTTTTTTCAGGGTTCCGAGCAGCTCGTCGTCGCTCTGCTCATCCGGCAAGTACACGGCTGCGTCGACGTCTGCGGAGGCGAGGAGAAAGCCGCGGTAGCTCAGACCGGTGACGTGAAAGCCAGCCTGGCGCAGCGTTCGAGCCAGCCGCGGCGGCCCGAACCAGTCCTCCATCGCGAGGATGACTGCGCGTAACGCTAGTGAATTTTCCATGCCAAACCCCGTTTCCACCAAGTCGAGACCACAAAACAGAAAAGCCGCCGTGGCGTGAGCCAGGCGGCCTCTTGCTGCCGAATAGCAGCGTTCACCGCCTGGGTTTTTTCCGGACGCGCTTTGCGCCGTAGTTGTGCCAGCCGATGAACATCATGCGCGACATGCTGAACAATTTCGGTGCCGTGGTCAAGCGGTAATCTATCGAGCGAGCACGCTTGCATCGCCGAGCGAGGGATCGAGCCTGACCACGAAGCTTCCGCCGCCGAGCGACGTTGCGGGGAGCGTCATCCCGTTCTGCACCACGTCGAGCGCGTTCATCGGACCCTGATGAACGGTGATGACGACGTCGAGCGGTCGCATGAAGCTCTGACATTCGACGCTGAGCGGTAGGAACTTCAGCGCGTAGTCCTGGATCAGCGGGGCGCAGGCGGCACGTGCGCGCCGGTAGCGAATGATGTTCGAGGGTGTATCGACCCAGACGAGCCCCGCGTCCTTCTTCGCCTTCACGTACGTCAGGTGGCTCTGATAGTCGGCCAGTGGCACGGACTGCCAGCTCGTGTCCTCGACGCCATGAAACTCGCGCATGCCCCAGCCGCCCTGGCTGATCGCATCGTCGACGTACTGATTGAGGACGTAGCGGCGGCACCCTTCGGTGAAGTCGAGCGGTGCGTCCGCAGTTTGTCCAGCGCAGGGCCCGGTTTCTCCGTACATCGAGCTCGCCGGTCCGAACACGTCGAAGCTCAACGCGAAGTCGTCGCCGTAGTCCGGGCTCGTGATGCCGCCGTACGTGCCGGCGCGGGCGCCCAGATAGCCGAGCGCGCGCAAGTGTTCGAGCGCCGGGGGATCGTGATCATCGTAGGGGAAGATGAAAAAGGACGTCTTCTGGTCGGTCAGGCTGGCATCGATCGTTGCCCCCGCTTGATCCATCTGCAGTGCGAGATCCGCCAGGCTCGTTGCGCCGGTGTGGTCCCAGCTGTGGTTGATGATCTCGTGTCCTTGGTCCTTGAGCGCCTGAACGCTGGGCCACGCCTCGCCGCTGTTGCAGTCGTTGACGATGACGCCGAAGGCTGCCACGAGGCCCGCGGCCAGCAGCTCCGGCCCTGCCGTCTCGAAGTGGCTCGAGAGCCAGGGCGCCGTGTCGTCGTGGATGATGGAGTAGGCGGCAGGGCGGTTTTCGGGCCAGCTCGCCACGCGCGCCGAGATCGGTCCGGCTGGGGGCTCGCCGGTCCCCGCCGCGCCGGCCGTTCCCGCCGCGCCGGCCGTTCCCGCGCTGGTGCCGCCGCCGCCATTCCCGCCGGCGCCAGCGCTGCTCTGTGCCGAGCCCGCCGCGCCTGTGCTGCCAGCGGCGCTACCGCTCCCGCTGCCGCCGTTCGCGCTCGCACCCTCGCGTTCGTCTGCGACGGAACAGCCGGTCAGGCTGGCGACCGAGCACAGCACGACGGCGATGGTCGAGGAGTGCGCCGACCGCAGAGCTCGAGCGAGCGCTTCCATGCCTCGATGGTTAGCGAGCGGCGCTCGGTTCGGGGGCGCGCTTCGTATCCGACTTCTGTTCAGTTCGAAAACTCGAGGCCAGCTCTTTTCACCAACCCGCAAGTGTTCAGCCGGCGCATAACGTGAGCCGCCGCTCAGGGGATGGCTTCGATCGCCTGGCGTACCTCGTCGACTTGGTGCGCGAAGCTGTCGAGGTCGTCGGCGAGCCGCCCGTCGGGGCTGGCGACACCGTCGAGCAGGGTCTCTAGCCGGTCGATGCGCTCCAGCATGTCCGGCACGTCATAGGTGTCGCGTGCGCGTTGCCGCTCGCTGGCGAAGCTCGCCGCCAGGTCCGGGATCTCGGTGATGCGCTGCGGCAGCACCCCCATTGGTTGTCCCGGTTCGGTGTAATCGAGCTGATCCATGCCGTGCGGGAGGTACACGAACCGGTCGTCCGCGGGGTTGCGATACAGGTAATAGTTGTTCAGCGAGTAGTGGTAGCTGTCCCGGAAGCCCAGCACGGTGTCGAGGGCGAAGGCGGCGATGTACTGGTCGAGGTCGAGTTGGGCACCCACGGCGGTCGGGAACTCGGCGTCGGGGGTGTCGCGGATGGCGTTGCCGAGCGCGATGATGTCAGCGCGATCACGCCCTTCCTCGACCTCGTCCTTGAGATCGAGCTCTTCAGGGTGAGTGACGAAGTCCCCGAGGCTCTGGTCGTCCTCATGGAAGGTGCCTTCGTAGAGGTTGCCGTCGTCGTTGCTCGGGCCGAAGTTGCGGTCGAGGAAGTCGTTCGTCTCGGGCTCGACCAACACATAGAGGCCGCGGACCTCGCCGTTGACCGTCACCACAGCGTGCGCCGACAACGGCGCCGGCAGCCCGAAGCGGCGGTGCGACTCGTAGCCGATGTGCTCGCTCAGGAAGGTTAGGTCTTCGATGGCATTGTTCAGCGACAAGCGTCGCAGCCCGTCGAGTCGCAGGCCCGAGACGAACTGGTTGAACTTGACGCTGAACGCCGGCTTGCCGGCGAAGCTGTCGAGGGAGCCCACGCCGCCCTTGAGGCGGATGCCAACGTTTTCGAGGGTTTCCCCGTCGAAGGTGAAGGTACAGGGCACTCGGGTCTCGCGATCGGAGTCGAGGCTCTCGATGTACTGCTCGTCGATGTCGACGACGACGGTGTGCAGGCGATCGAGGGCAAAGACCTGCAGCCCGGGCGTGCCGCCGCCGCTACTGCCACCCTCAGTGCTACTGCCGCCGCTGCCGCCACTGTTGCCGCTCCCGCCAGTGCTGCCGGCGCCGCTACTGCTGCCCCCGTCGTACTCGGGTGCGGCTCCTTGAGCGCAGGCTACCGCCGAGAGCAACCAAGCCAGGCAGGCGCAGCGGGCACTGACGGACATCTCATAAGGTAGCCCATCCGCCCTAGGGATTCGGCCGAGTTGCTTGCGGAAGAATCCGAGCGCAGCTGCGCTCTTCGGGGATTTTCGATGGACGGTCCTGCGAATTTGCGCGAAGAGCTACGCCGTGTCGTCATCTGAGGTCGTCATCGGTGTGGACGCGGGAGGTTCGAACAGCCGGGTCGCCTGCGCGGATCTGTTCGGCTGCTTGCAAGCCTTCGTGCTCGCGGGTGGTATCAGTCCGACGCACAACACAGACGGTCAGACGACGCTTCAAAGTGCGATTCGTCAGGCACTCACAAGTGCGGGACGGCGACCCGAAGACGTTCGGGCGCTCGTGCTCGGTTGCGCCGGGATCGATGATGAAACCGCGCTCGGTTGGGCGCGCGAGTACACGAACGTCCCCGGCGTCAATTGCCCTTCGCTTCACCTGAACGACGCCGAAGTGGCGCACGCCGGCGCGTTTTCGGGACAGCCCGGGGTGATCGCCGTCAGCGGGACCGGGTCGATCGTGTGGGCACGAACGGATCGCGGCGAAGTCGTACGCAACTATGATTTTGCACACTACGCTCACAGCGCTGCACGTCACCTCGCGTACAACGCCGTGTACGGGCTGTTGACGGAGTCTGTCTCGAGCCAGGATGCGCCCCTGGAGCGGGCGACCCTCCACCACTTTGGCGCGCAGGACCTCGACGAACTGCAGCGTCGCGTGCAGCGTTGCTCGCAGCTCGACGAGAAGGAGCGCAATCGGGCGTACGGTAAGCTCGGTCCCGCGGTGACGCTGGCGGCCGAACAAGGCAGCCCCATTGCGCGCGCGGCCTGTGACACAGCACTGGCCGAACTGACGACCGGCATTGCGCTCGTGGCAGGCGCGTTTCAAACCCGTCCGGTCCCTGTCGTGCTCGTCGGCTCCGTATTGAACGCCCCGTATTGCTCCACCCGGCTGCACGAACTTCTGAAAGCACGTGTCGCGATCCGCTGCACGCTACGAGAAGCTCAGCTTGCGCCAGTAGGTGGCGCGGTGCTCTTGGCCCTGCGCCTTGCCGGAGTGGACCCAGGCTCCGCCGTCTTGCAGGGCTTTCCCAGTCAGCTCAGACCGGGTCGCGTCGCTTCAGGATGACCAGGATGACGAAGAAGAGCGCGAGCATCATGCCGGTCAGCACCGCCGGCGGCAGCCAGTAGAGCGCGTAGTTGGTGAAGCCCCAGGCGCCGTTGAAATCCGTGCTGGCGAGCTGAGCTTCGGCGCAGCGAAAGCGGCCCTGGCTCACGAAGTCCGCCACGCTGTTGGCATCGGGCTTGTTCAGGTTGATCACCCACGCGGGCGAATCGGCGATGGCCATGCGTTCCTGGGAAGCGACGCCCTGAAAGCCCCAGCGCGCCGGCATGGCGTACATCGGCCACTGCAAGAGCGGGTTGGTCGTCATCGGCACCATCAAGCCGCCCAGCACGACCTGCGGGATCAGCGCGATCGGCGTCAGCGCCATGGCCGCCTCGCTGCTCTGCACCAGCGTGCTCAGGAGCAGGCCGACCGCGACCGAGTTCATGGCCACCACGATCAGCGTGACGAGCTCGATCGCAAACGCCTGCGGGCCGCCGTTGAAGCCGAGCGAGAAGAAGACGATCGCCAGCAGGATCGTGCACTGGATCACGCAGAACAGGGAGAGCAAGAAGAACTTCGAGCTCACGTAGTTGAAGAGCTTGAGGTTCACCATGCGCTCGCGCATGTAGATGGCGCGCTCGCTGACGATCTCGCGCGCGGCGTTGCTGGTGCCGAACCAGACCGCAGCCACGACCAGGAAGTTGATCGCGCCGGCGTTGTCCGGCGTGGTCTGCATGTTCTTCAGCATGTCTTCCATGCCGGAGCCCAGTCCGCCGGATTTGCGGGCGAGCTCCTGCAGCGCGCCCAGGCACCAGTAGGGAATGGCGTCCTTTTGCCCGCCGAAGACCAGCGCCAGCAGCACGCCGATGATCGGCGCCTGCGCCAGCATGATCGCCGTGCCGCCGACGTCACGGGCCTTGACCTTGAAATAGCGGCTGAGCAGCAAGCCGAACTGGCCGCCGGCGCCAGATTTGCGCTTGGGCACGCCCTGTTGTGCGGAGCCGGTGCCGACCGAGCGCTTGCCCGAGAACATCTTCTGGAAGATCGGGTTCTGCGGGTTGAAGTACTCGGTGCTCCACTCGCGCGCGGCCTGGGCTCTGGCGAAGTGACGCGGCGTCGCGGGGTTCTGCGCGCGCATGGCGTCGAAGATCGGACGCTCGCGCTGATTGAGCATGTCGAACATGTCGCGCGGGTTGTCGACGTTGTTCGGCTTGCCCTGGCGCTCCATCCACGAGCCGAAGAAGCGGTAGCCGTCGCGCGGCGACCCGTAGAACATCGTGATGCCGCCGACGCCCAGGATCAGCGTGTTGTTGAACTTCTCGAACTCGTCCTTGGCCGGCTGATGGATGGTGGTGATGATGGTCTTGCCGGTCTGCCTGGCCAGATCGGCCAGCAGCGTGACGAGCGCGGTGGTGTCGTCGGCGGCGAGACCGCTGGTCGGCTCGTC
>DATLIL010001130.1:0-7617 GCA_035539475.1 Polyangiaceae bacterium | reverse complement strand
GGGATCGGGTGATGGGGTTTTTCTCGGTCCTGTTTCCGGAGCAGCGAGCTCGGGCGGACGCGCCCTCCTGAACCGGGAGTTTGTCCTGGGGCAGGAGGGGTGTGGGCGGCCTTCGACCTCGCGCCCGATGGAGTTTGGCGTTCGTAGTCGCTCCCCTAACCACCTTGCAACATCGACCGTGACGGCATTGCCAACCAGCTTCCAGCGATGACTGGCTCGCACAACTGAAACGGCAGGCTCGGTCCACCCCGGCTCGAAGCCCTGCATGCGCTCAGCATATGGGAGTAACTGGGACGTCTTTACCGAAGGCCAGCGCATCGGCCACGTGCGAGCACCTGCTTTGGGCGTCGGATCGGCCACGTGCGGGGCCCTGATCTGTATAATCACGCCCCGGCGCATCGTGCGCCGCATACGCGGCCGCCGTGCTGCTCGCCGATGGGCGGGCGCACAAAGACGCTCTCGACCCTGCGCGATGGCGCCGGGCGGCGCGCGCGTGTTCGCGTGGCCAGGCGGGAGCGCGGTGGCGACGAGCTTCAGGCCGTGAGGTCGCTGCCGCGGGAAGCGCAAGGCCTGCCAGTTCTAGTGGCGCCGGCAACGTTGCATCGGCACCAGCTCACGCGGATCAGAGTGACAGCGCATGATTCCGCGCATGATTCCGCGCATGATTCCGCTGGACTGGATCACGCTCGAACGGCGACACTGGCTCTGTGGAGCTCGGAGATCTGGTTCGAGGACAGTACGAGATTGAACGCCGCGTGACGGCCGGTGGAATGGCGCAGATCTTCCGGGCGAGAGACCTTGCATCGGGGGATACCGTGGCGGTGAAGGTGATGCTCGATGGGCAATCGCAGCACGCGCTGAGGTTCATGCGAGAAGCCGCGTTGCTTTCGGACCTCCGTCACCCGGGGATCGTGCAATACATCGCCGACGGCGTCACCGACGCGGGCGAACCCTACCTGGTGATGGAATGGTTGGAAGGGGAAGACCTCTCGGTCCGCCTCGAACGCGGCGCGCTCGACCTCCAGGATGCGCTGACGCTCATCACACAAGTCGCGGACGCACTCGCAGTGGCGCATGAGCGAGGCATTGTCCATCGGGATCTCAAGCCGAGCAACCTGTTCCTGGTCGGGGGGCACATCAACCAGGTCAAGGTGCTCGACTTCGGAATTGCCTGGCTCACCGGCGCGACGCGGCTCACCCGAACGGACGCGATGGTCGGTACGCTCGCCTATATGGCACCCGAGCAGGCCCGAAATGAACGGGCAGTGGACGCACGTGCCGACGTGTTCGCGCTCGGCTGCGTTTTGATGGAGTGTCTGACGGGGGTGCCCGTGTTCATGGGCGAGCATGTCATGGCGGTGCTGGCGAAGATCCTCATCCAGGATCCACCCCGCCTCCTGGAGTTTCGCCCCGATCTTCCGCGGGAGCTCGACGCGCTGATCGCCCGGATGATGGCGAAAGATCCGAATGCACGCCCGAGCGACGGCGGGGCGGTAGCCGTAGCGCTCGCGGCGCTTCGCACACAGGCGGCGCTGGATGATGACAACGTAGTATCGTCGAGGTTTGCCCTCTCTTCTTGGCTAACAGGAGATGAGCAACGGGTGCTCTCGCTGGTGCTGCTCGGCAAGGAAGCGCCACCCGATGGTGCCGCGCTGACGCTCGCGCAATCAGCCGTCCTCGCCGCCCAGGAGGACCTGCGCATCACCGCAGAGAACCACGGAGGTGTGCTGACACTCCTGGCCGACGGGTCCGCCCTCGTGACATTCACGGATAGGCCAGAGAGTGGTACCGAACTGACCGCGCAGGCAGCGCGCTGCGCGCTCGCGCTCAGATCGATCGCTCCGGAGCGACCCATTGCGCTTTCAACAGGTCGTGGAGAGGTGAGAGGAAAGCTCCCCGTGGGCGCGGTGATCGATCGCGCCGCGAGGATGCTCGCACAGTGCGAATACACCGAGCTGCATCATCCAGTCGCGATCGATGAAACGTCGGCACGTCTGCTCGATGGCCGCTTCGAAATCGGCAGCGTCCGAGGGAGCTTCACTTTGTGCGGCATGCGCGAGGGCGGCGGGATGCGGACGCTGCTCGGCAAGCCGACGACCTTCGTCGGACGCGACGGCGAGTTCCGCATCATCGAAGACGTCTGGCGTTCGTGCGTGGACGATCTGGTGGCCAGAGCGATCCTGGTCATCGGCGGTGCCGGTATGGGCAAAACCCGCTTGTTGCATGAATTTTTGGGCATCGCACGACAGAGCACTCCTCAAATGGTCGTCTGGACGGGACGAGGCGACTCGCTGGCTGCAGGCTCGGCGCTTGCTCTCCTGGGCGACGCCCTGCGGGGCGCGTGTGGCCTCCAAGACGGAGGACCGCTCGAGGAGCGACATCGCAAAATCAGGGAGCGCGTCGCGCGACACGCGCGCGGGGACGACGCGAGTAGGGTCGCCGAATTCCTCGGCGAACTCGTCGGCGCGCCTTTCCCCGCCATGGCCACCTCGCCTCTCCACGCAGCCCGGCAGGACGCGCGGCTGATGGGCGAACAGCTCCGCTACGCCTTCGAGGACTTCCTCGACGCGGAGAGCGCCGCTCACCCGGTGCTCCTCGTGCTCGAAGATCTCCACTGGGGGGACCTGCCGACGGTCCGCTTCGTCGACGCGGCGCTGCGCAACCTCCAGCATCGCCCGTTCCTCGTGCTCGCCCTCGCACGTCCCGAGGTCGACGAGCTCTTCCCCAAGCTCTGGAGCGAGCGCCCGCTGCACAAGGTTCGCCTCCGACCGCTTTCTTCCAAGGCGAGCGAGCGGCTCGTGGTGCAGGTGCTGGGCGAAACCGTGAGTCCAGAGACGAAGAAGCGGATCGTCGCGCTCGCCGATGGCAATGCGTTTTACCTGGAAGAGCTCGTCCGCGCGGTGGCCGAAGCGAGGAGCGCAGACACGCCTGGGGGGACGGAGCTGCCCGAGACGGTGCTCGCCATGGTCCAGGCCAGGCTCGAGGCCCTGCCAGTGGAGGCGCGGCGATACCTGCGCGCTGCGAGCGTGTTCGGCGAGATCTTCTTTCGTGATGGGCTCGCGACGCTCCTCGGCACGACCACCGATTCACCGACGTTCGACGTCCTGCTCGGCGACCTCGTCGCACGCGAGCTCATTCAACGGTGCAGCCAATGCCGCTTCGCCGGCGACGTCGAGTTCATGTTTCGGCACGGGCTGATCCGGGAAGGCGCCTATGCGATGCTCACGGATACCGATCGCAAGCTTGGTCATCGGCTCGCGGGGGCGTGGCTCGAGGAGCACGGCGAACCGGACGCAATGCTCTTGGCACATCACTTCGAGCATGGCGACGACGCTTCGCGGGCGGCAAACGCCTATCGTCGTGCCGCGGAGCACGCCCTCGAGGCCGACGACCTGGACGCCGCCCTCGAACGGGCCGAGCGCGGCGTCGCCCGCGGCGCCTCGGGCGAGGAGCTCGGCGCCCTCCGCATGATCCAGGCCGAGGCCCATAACTGGCGTGGGGAGCTCGTGCTCTCGGAGCAGTGTGCGATCGAAGCCATCGGGCTTCTCAGGTCGGGAACGACGGCGTGGTTCCGCGCCTTTCAGCAGGCCGCCGATGCCGCGGGCAAGCTCGGCGCCTTCGACAGGGTCGAGTGCTGGGTGAGCCCGTCGATTTCGGCGATCCCCGCCCGCGACGCGAGGAGCGCGAGAACCACCTGTCTCAGCGTGTGTGCCAACCACCTCATTTATGGCGGGCGTTATCCGGCCGCCGACGCGGTGATTTGGGCGCTCACCGACACCGCGGAGCTCGACGCGCAGAGCGCGCAGGCCGTCGGGATGTACCATCAGCTCTGCGCGATCCGCGCCTCTGCTTCGGGGGATCCGTGCGCGCTCCGCGACAGCCTGGAGAAGGCCCTGACGTTCTTCGATCAGGCAGGCGATCGCCGAAACGCTTGCCTTACGCGCCAAAACCTGGGCTTCGCCCTCGTGGCACTCGGCGATTACGAAGGCGCCGAACATGCGCTGCGGTCTGCGTTGTCGGTCGCCGAGCGAATGGGCCTCCACGATGTCGCGGCCGCTGCCCTCCAGAACCTCGGGTACGTTCTCGCGTACCGAGGCAATTTCGAGGAGGGGCGAAGCGTCCAGAAGCAGGCAATCGACGCGGCGCACAAGCACGAGCATTCACGCCTCAAGGGCCTCTCGCACGCGTATCTCGCCGAGCTCGAGCTCCTGGCCGGCGATCTGGCGGCGGCCGAGACCGAGGCGCGCGCGGCCGTCGACTCGCTCTCCGGGGTGCCCCCCCTCCTCGCGGGCGCGCTGGCCGTGCTCGCGCGTGTCCTGCTTACTCGGGGGCAAGGAGAAGAAGCGCTCGGAGCGGCACGGGAGGCCCACAGGTTGCTGGAGTCCCTGGGCACGATTGAAGAAGGGGAGGCGATGGTGCGGTTGGTCTATGCCGAAGCGCTGGCCGCGCACGGCGACGTGGAGGGATTCGCGCGTGCCATCACCTCGGCGCGGGATCTGCTGCTCGCGAAGGCCAGCAAGATCCGCGACTCTGCCGTGCGAGAACGGTTTCTCACCGTCATTCCGGACCATGCCCGCACGTTGACGCTCGCGTCGCGGGTGGGGTTCGAGAGCCCTCTGGACGGCCGGTCCGCGGCTACCAGCTTGCCTTGAGATCGTAGGGGCTGCTCGACGAGAACGCGCCGCCGACGCCAAAGACCTTGATATTCATGGTCACGGCCTTGTTGGTGCAGTTGGTGTAGGTCAAGTGCTCGGTTTGTCCGGCACCCAGCGTGCCGCTCGCGACAGAAGCAACGGGGGTGCCATCCAGCAGAAGAGCGATTCGCCTTGCGCTCGGCCGCCCGTCATGCCTGCATCCTGCGACAGTGCAACCAGGAACGATCGTCGCGGATCGGTTCGTCGTGGAAGCCCTCGCAGGCACCGGCGGCATGGGGGCGGTCTACCGTGCCTTCGATCGCGCGCAGGGGCAGCGCGTCGCGCTCAAGCTCCTCGCCGCGGGCGAGGCAAGTTACGCCGCACGTTTCGCCGAAGAAGCTCGGATCCTCGCCCACCTCGCCCACCCGGGGGTGGTCCAGTGGATCGCGCACGGCGAGGATGCGGGCGGGCAGCGCTGGCTCGCCCTGGAGTGGCTCGAAGGCGAGGACCTCGCCGCGCGGCTCGTCCGCGGGGCGCTCACCGTGGAGGAGTGCCTCGCCGTCGGCCTCGCTGCGGCGGAGGCACTCGCGGCCGCGCACGCACACGGCATCGTCCATCGCGACATCAAGCCCTCGAACCTCTTCCTGGTCGGAGGCGACCCACGCCGGGTCAAGCTCCTCGACTTCGGGGTCGCTCGCCGCACCAACGTGACGCACGCCATCACGCGCAGCGGGGTGGTCGTGGGAACGCCGGGGTACATCGCGCCCGAGCAGGTCCGCGGCGACCCCACGGACGCGCGCGCCGACGTCTTCGGGCTCGGGGCCGTGCTCTACGAGTGTCTCGCTGGCCGGCCTGCCTTCGCGGGTGGCCCCATGATGGCCGTGCTGGCGAGGCTCCTCGTGCACGAGCCGCCGCCCCTGCGCCGTATGCGCGGCGATATCCCCCCGGAGCTCGACGCGCTGATCGCGCGCATGCTCGCGAAGGAACCGGAAGCGCGGCTGGCCGACGGCGCCGTGGTGGCGGAGGCGATCCGCAGCCTGTGCCCACGGAGCTTCCGGCGGAATGCGACCGAGCCGGAAGGCAGCGATGTGTTCGGTGAAAACGAGCAGCGCGTGATCTCCGTGGTCGTCGCCGCTCCGCCGTTCGGAGAGCTACCGGGTGACACCGACACCGCGTGGTTTTCACGCGTCGAGACCGCGCTCGCCCGTATCGACATGCGCGCGGACGCGGTGACGGGCGGGCTTCTGCTCGTGCGCTCGAAGGACGCTGGGAGCCCCGACCAGGCGCTCCAGGCGGCGCGCGGCGCGCTGCTGTTACGCTCTCTGCTCGAACGCGAGGTCACGGAGGCGCCGAGGATCGCGATCGTCACGGGGACCTCCGAGATCGCCGGTCGATTGCCTGCGGGCGAGCTCCTGGATCGTGCGGCCTCGTTGCTGGCGGAGCCTGCGCTCGTGGCGGGGGCCGCGTACGTCGACGATGCGACCCAGGCGCTGCTCGGCACCCGGCTCGACGTCCACCGCGGACCGGCCGGCTGGGAGCTCCACGGCGAACGCGAAAGGGGCGCGGGCGCGGGCGTCGTGATCGATTGTGCGAGCCCCTTCGTCGGCCGCGAGCGCGAGCTCTCCGCGCTGATGGCCCTGTTCGAGGAGTGCACCGGCGAGGGGCTCGCCCGCGCCGTGCTCGTGACGGGGCCGGCGGGGATCGGCAAGACCCGGCTGTGCCACGAAGCCGTCCTGCGTATCGGCGCCATGGCGCCCGAGGTGGAAATCTGGACGGCCCGCGGCCCCATGGCCGGCGATGCAGCGCCGTTCGGCGTTCTCGGCTCGATCGTTCGGCAGGCGCGAGGCCATGTTCCCGGAGAGGTAGCCCCTGCGTTCTCGAGCCTGGCCGAGGCCGCCGTCGAGAACAGGCCGCTGCTCCTCATCGTCGACGACCTGCAATGGGCGGATGCGCCGTCGGTGCTGGCCGTCGAGCAAGCGCTGCATCGGCTCCAGGATCGGCCGCTCTTCGTACTCGCGCTCGCGCGACCGGAGGTGCACGAGCGTTTCCCGCGGATGTGGGTCGAGCGCGACGCGCAGGAGATCCACCTCGGTGGCCTGGCGCCTCGCGCAGCTGCACGACTCGTGCATCACGCCCTCGGCGAGGGCGCCGAACCGGCCAAGGTCGCGGCGCTCGTCGAACGCGCCGACGGCCACCCGTTCTACCTGGAGGAGCTGATCCGCGCCGCAGCCGAGGGGCGCGGCGAAACGTTGCCCGAGACGGTGCTTTCGATGCTTCAAGCGCGGCTCGCAGGACTCGCCCCGGAAGAGCGGCGCTTTCTGCGCGCCGCCAGCATTTTCGGGGACGTGTTCTGGGTGCGCGGCGTGCTCCGCGTGCTCGGCGGCGGCTCTCCCGCCGTCGTGTCGGCGCTCGTCGATCACGGCCTACTGGAGCGCCACCCGACGAGCCGGTTGCCGGACGAGGAGGAGGTGTCGTTCCGTGATCCGCTCGTGCACGAGGCGGCATACGCGACCTTGACCGCGGCGGATCGCGCGCGTGGACAGGCGGTGGCCGCAGCCTGGCTCGAACGGGTGGGCGAGACGCGCGGGTGCGTCTTGAAGTGACGCGCGGCGCGGCGCGATCGGGCGCAGGCACCGGTTGGGTGCACAAGCTACGCCCCGCGAGGCTCGGCGGGGTTTTCAGTCCGGTCCTGGCTGGCTACCAGACAGTCTTGAGGTAGTAGGGGCTGCTCGCCGAGAATGCGCCGTTGACGCCGGAGACCTTGATATTGATGGTCACCGTCTGGCTGCTCGTATTGGTGTACGTCACGTGCTCAGTCTGCCCGGCGCCCAGCTTTCCGCTTGCGACGGGCTGAAAGATGTTGAGGTCTTGATAGAGCTCCACGTCGTAGTTCAGGTTCGCAGGCGGCCGCAGATCCACCGACATCGTTCTGCCCGCTTCGAGGAAGACTCGAAACCAGTCGGTGTCGATCCAGGCTGAGCTC
>DATLIL010001129.1:0-2706 GCA_035539475.1 Polyangiaceae bacterium | reverse complement strand
CGCTTGTCGTTCATCCTGCCGCTGACGCTCGGGCTCGTCTTCGTCATCCTCTACCTGAACTTTCGTGGCGTTGCCCAGACCCTGATCGTGATGACGGCGGTGCCGTTCGCTGCGGTCGGCGCCATCTGGCTCCTCTACCTGCTCGAGTTCAACACCTCGATCGCCGTCTGGGTCGGCATGATCGCGCTGCTCGGCGTCGCTGCCGAAACGGCTAGCGTAATGGTCGTATATCTCGACCAGGCCTGGCAGCAGGGCCAGGCAAACGGCGGCTTCCCCGATGTGAACGCGTTGATCGCGTCGGCAACCGAGGCTGGCGCCAAGCGAGTCAGGCCCCTGCTCATGACCGTCATGACCAACATCCTCGGCTTGCTCCCCATCCTCATCGACCAGGGCGTTGGCGCAGACGTCGCGAAGCGCGTTGCCGCTCCGATGTGGGGCGGGCTCCTTTCACTCACGCTGCTCACGCTGCTCGTGGTGCCCGCGATCTACGTGGTCTGGCGCAGCTTTTCGCTTCGAAGCAGACACACGATGACCGAGACGAGCAACGCCGCTCGCTTCGACTCAGCGACGACCGTGCAGTGAAGGCTGACGCTACTCAATCACGTTGAAGGAGCAGCATCGTTCTTTTACACTGCACGTCGATGCACAGGTGGACGCTTCAAGGGATCACTGCGCTATTCCTTTCTCTCGGCGCGGGCGGTTGCGGCGCGACGAAGTCGGACCCCGACCTCGCACCGTCCGCTGGCGGCGAAGGAGGCTCCTCGACGACCCCCGAGCGCGGCGGGTCTGGCGGCTCCGATGCCGCTGGCTCCGATGCGGGCTCCGGCGCCACGGATGGCGGCGGGGATGGCGGCAGCCCGCCGATGCCCGCTGACTCCGATCCCGAGGTCATGCGCATGCTGGACAACGTGGACAACCTCTCCGAGCCGCTGCTGGTCGGATTCAGCCGGATTGGGCAGATTTCTTGGGCTCACGGCCCTGCCGACGAGACGCTCGAGGCCGGCCAGGCCACCGTCGAAGAGGTGCAGGGCAAGGGCCGCGCATGGCACGTGGTGCAGGCGCAGGGGGAGGCGTCCGACCTGCTCTGGGACATCACCTCCAGCATCGGCGGCGCGCCTCCCGACCTCAGCGCCTACGCGGGCATCGCCTTCGCGATCCGCAGCACCGGCGCGAGCGCCAACCTGACGGTGGCTTTCACCGATCGAACCATCGCGCAGGATGGCTCGGGCACTTACGTTCAGGACACCGAAGGCGGGATGCCGTGGTTCACGACCGCCGTGACGGCCACGCCCGAGTGGCGCCGCGTGGCGGTGCTCTTCGACGACTTCAGCACCGCTCAAGACCGCCTGTTCTCGGCGTCCGACTTCAGGGCCATGCACTTCGTCTCCGGCGACGACGGCCAGGCCGGCGACTACTGGATCGACGACATTGCCTTGCTCTGTCGTGGCGAGTGCCCGGTGCTCGATGAGGACACGATTCCGTCCTCGCCCTATGACTTCCCGCCCCTGATCACGGAAGATACCCTCGACTGGTTCGCTGGCGCGGGGCCGAGCGCGGGCTGCGCCGAAGGCACGCTGCTCAACGATTTTCCGCGCGATGGCTTTTCCGGGCAGGCCGAGCGACTCGTCGTTCGCGTGCGCCCGACTGCGGGCAACACGGCGCCCGAGGCCTGGGCCTGGACGGTGACGACGGGAACCGAGGACGTCAGCGTGCTGCCGCTGGCGGAAGACGGCAGCACGGTTGCTTTCCCTGCCAGCGCAGGCGGGCTCTACGCGGTCACGGCCACGGCGCCCGACTGTCCGTTCCTGTTCGACGCCATGGCGAACTGAGGGCGAATCGAGGCCCGGACAGCAGGCTCCAGGCCTCGACCATCGCGCCATCCCCACGCGACTCCGCGATGCGTACGCTGTGGACGTCGAGCTCGGCGGTGCCCTGGTTATCCAGGAGCTCGACGGTATTGGAGCCCGAGAGCAGGGTCACGTTGAATGGCCCGAGCTCGCTGCCGGTCGGCCGCGGACTCGCTGTCGAGGTCGTCGTGACCACACCGACTGACGTGCCGTTGAGGGTGAGACCCATCGAGCGCGTACCGCTCGGCGAGGCCACCTTGACGTAGAGCTTGGCGGGCCCTCCGTTCTCTCCACCGGAAGCGCTCCACAGGTGGCCGGTGTTCGCGTTCACGTCGATACCCCAGGTCTGATCCGTACAATCGTCGTTCCCCGTGCAGCCCGAGATGTCCTGCGCGAAGTAGGTGAAGTCCGGGACGTGGTTATTGGTGCGCATCTGCAGCACGTCGAGCTCCGCCGTACCCAGGTCGTCCTTGAGCTCGAGCGTGTTGTCGCCGGGGGCCATCTCGACCAGGAAGGGCCCGAACTCCGTGCCCGTGGGCCGCGGATTGTCGGTCGCGTTGGCGGTGATCCTCGCAAACTGAAACCCGTTCATGAACAGGTTCATCGAACGCGTGCCGCTCGCGCTCGCCGCCTTGACGAACACGCTCGTCTTGCCGCCTGCCGCGCCGCCTTGCAGCGGAAAGCCAGCTCGACGGCGTCCGGCGCAAGCCGTGCGCCGCGCAGGTGGGAGCGCAAGCCTTGCGCGTCCAGGCGTGCGCAATTCGCCTCCTCGTGCCGGCACGTCTCCTGCAGCGGCCCGGTCGATGCGCCTTCGATTCCTGGGCGGCACAGAAACGGTCACGGGCTCGCGCTACCTCAT
>DATLIL010001128.1:0-8186 GCA_035539475.1 Polyangiaceae bacterium | reverse complement strand
GCCGGCTCGGATTCGTCGCGGTAGCCGGCAGCGCGCAGCACCTCCCCGATGCGGTCGGAGTCATGCTGGTTCATCTGGCAGCCGAAGGTGACGACGCTGTAGCTCGGCATGGAAAAAGTCTTTCTACCGGCCCAGAGCCGGTAGAGCGGGCGAATCCTTAGCATTTTTCCAGCTGCCGGTCGTCAGGCCTACCTTTCCCGGGCGTTGACCGAGGTACCCGGGCCTTCTTAAGGTTGGGGCCAGGGACAGGGCCCGCCCTTCAGCGCGGGCTGAGCCAAGCCATGGGACAGAACTTCAAGACCCTCGTCGACCTCTGGGATCGCAGCACGAAAAAGTTCGAGAGCCGTGAGCTCTTCGGCACCAAGAGCTCGGGCAGCTGGACGTTCGGCACGTTCAAGGACTTCCGCGAGCTCACCGACCGCGTGCGCGGCGGGCTGAAGAAGCTCGGCGTGGGGCCCGGTGACCGCGTGGCCATGGTCGCGAACAACCGCGTGGAGTGGGCGGCCTGCGCCTACGCCACCTACGGCCTGCGCGCGGCCTTCGTGCCCATGTACGAGCCCCAGCCGGCCGACGAGTGGGACTTCATCGCCAACGACTGCGGCGCCAAGGTGATGATCGCCGCCACTGCCACCATCTACGACTACCTGACCACGAAGCGCGCCTCGATGCCGACGGTGCAGCACGTGGTCGGTCTGCACCTGCCCGAGAGCGACGATAACTCGTTCGCGGCGCTGACCGCAGCCGGAGCGAAGGCGCCCGCGCCGTTCGAGCAGCCCGAGCCCGACGAGATCGCGGGCTACATCTACACCTCGGGCACCACCGGTAAGCCCAAAGGCGTACTGCTGTCGCACAAGAACTTCTGCGCCAACGTCAACGCCATCGAGGGTCTGTTCCCCATCACCCCGGAGGATCGCTCCCTCGCCTTCTTGCCCTGGTCGCATTCGTTCGGCCAGACCGCCGAGCTCCACTCGCTGATGAGCCAGGGCATGTCCATCGCCATCAACGACGAGGTCCCGAACCTCGTGGGCAATCTCGGTGAGGTCAAGCCGACCGTGCTCATCGCCGTGCCGCGCATCTTCAATCGTATCTACGACGGCGTGAACAAGCAGATGCAGGCCAAACCGGCGCCGATCCGCGCGCTGTTCCGGGCCGGCGTGGCCGCGGCCAGCAAGCGCTCACGCGGGCAGTCCCTCGGGGTGCTCGAGAGCATGATGCTGGGCCTGGCCGACAAGATGATCTTCAAGAAGATCCGCGGCCGGGTCGGCGGCAGGCTCCGCTTCGCGAGCTGCGGCAGTGCTGCCCTCAGCCTGGAAGTGGCCGAGTTCGTCGACGCCCTCGGCATCGATATCTACGAGGGGTACGGCCTATCCGAGACGAGCCCGGTGGTCACCACGAACTACCCCGGCCACAAGAAGCCCGGCACCGTGGGCAAGCCGCTGCCCGGTGTGCGCGTGACGATCGACAAGAGCGCCACCAACGATCCCAAGAGCGGCGAGATCGTCGTGTACGGCGACAACGTGATGAAGGGCTACCACAACCGCCCCGAAGAGAACGCCCAGGTCTTCAGCGCCGACGGCGGACTCAAGACCGGCGACATGGGCTACGTCGACGACGACGGTTATCTGGTCATCACCGGGCGCATCAAGGAGCAATACAAGCTCGAGACGGGCAAATACGTCGTGCCCTCGCCGCTCGAAGAGCAGCTCAAGCTCTCGCCCTTCGTCGCCAACGTCATGCTCTTTGGCGACAACAAGCCGCACAACGTCGCGCTCGTGGTGGCCGACGTCGATGCCGTCAAGCGCTGGGCCGAGCAGGAGGGCCACGAGCTCGGCGACCTCGGCAACGACGACAAGGTCAAGGCGCTCATCAAAGAAGAGCTCAAGAAGTACTCGGAGACCTTCAAGTCCTACGAGCGGCCTCGCGACATCGCGATCGTGACCGAGGACTTCACCGTCGAGAACGGGATGCTGACACCGTCGCTCAAGCTGAAGCGCCGCACGGTGATGGCCAAGTACGGCCCGAAGATCCAGGGTCTGTACTGACTACTTGTTGGCGGCGCACTTGCCGGGGGCGCAGCCGCCCGGGGCGCAGCCGCCTGCCTTTTCGGCGGAGCCGGCGGCCGACGGCACTTCCTTCGCGCTGACGGCGGCCGCAGGGGCCGCGCTCGGCGCAGCGGGAGCCGCGGACACGGGAGCGGCCGCGCTGACGGCTACGGGCTGCTCGGCGGTGGCCTCTCCGGCTTTCTTCTCGCAGCTCGAGGCGGCGAGTCCGGCGAGCACCGCGAGGACGGCTTCGTGAGAGAGCTTTCGGGCCATGACGGGGCGCAGCATCAGGCGGAGACAGCCGGGGCGCAACCTGGCACGCGCGATGCACGAAATATTCGGAGGAGGAGGAGCAGGGTCATGGCTGATCTAACCAAACGTCCGTTCTGGGACCTGCGCCGCGGCATCGACGAGCTGTTCGATGACTTCATGAGCGCCGGTTCGTTCCCCAGCCAGAGCATCGCCCAGAGCCTCGGGGATTTTCGTCCCAACCTGGAGCTCAGCGAGACCGAGTCCGAATACAAGGTCATGGTCGAGCTGCCGGGGCTCAAGCCCGAAGAGGTCGAGATCACCGTGGATCAGGGCATGCTGACCGTTCGCGGCGAGAAACGCCGTGAAGAGAAGGCGACGAGGGGCGGCGTCGAGTACACCGAGCGCGCCTACGGCAGCTTCGTGCGCACCATGCAGCTCCCGCGCACCGTCAACGCCGACAAGATCCAGGCGAACTTCGAGAGCGGCGTGCTCACCCTCACCATCCCCAAGGGTGAAGAAGGGCGCCCGCGGCGGATTCCGCTCGGCTCGAGCAGCAAGGAGGCTCCCAAGACCGGGACTGCCGGAACCACCCCCTCGAAGGACCCCTCCAAGCACTAGCGTGAGCAACGCATCCCCGCGTTAAGATAGCTGGTTTTGCCAGTTCTTGACAAAACCGATGAGGGAATGCATTTAAACCCTCCGTGAAGCTGTCGAACAAAGGCCGTTACGCCGTTCGGGCGTTGTTCGATATCGCCTTTTACAACGAGGGCCGGCCGACGCAGGTCAAGGACATCGCCGAGCGGCAGAACATCCCTCCGCGCTTCCTCGAGCAGATCTTCCAGGATCTGAAGCGCTCCGGGATCGTCGGCTCGAAGCGCGGCCCGCAGGGTGGCTACAGCCTCGCGCGCCGTCCGGCCGAGATCCGGCTGGGCGATGTGGTGCGCGCGCTCGAAGGTCCGATCATGCTCGGTGAACGCGAGGCCGGCACTCGGCGGGCCCAGCCCGTCAGCGACACGCGGCGCGTCACCGAAGCCGTCTTTCGTGATCTGTCTTCGCGCGTCGAGGCTTGTTTCGACGGCGTCACCATCGCCGACGTCTGCTCCCGCGCCGAGGAGCTCGGTCTGCGCCGCCCCGGCTCACAAAGATACGTTTATGTCATCTGAGAAAGAGCTCCCGCCCCTCGCCGACCATCCGCTCGTCTACGGCAACGTGCTCGACCTGATCATGGACACGCCTCTGGTCGAGGTGCGGCGCCTGGGCCTCGAGCAGCCGCGCGCTCGTGTGTTCGGCAAGCTCGAGTCCATGAACCCCGGCGGCTCGGTCAAGGATCGCATCTGCTTTGCGATGCTGGACCAGGCCGAACGCGAAGGGCGTCTCGCGCCGGGTGGCGTCGTGATCGAGCCCACCAGTGGCAACACCGGCATCGGCCTGGCGCTGGTCTGCGCGCGACGCGGCTACCGCTGCATCCTGACCATGCCCGAGAGCATGAGCCTGGAGCGGCGACAGCTGCTCAAGTCGTACGGCGCCGAGGTCGTGCTGACGCCGGAAGAGCAGCAGATGGACGGCGCCATCGCCAAGGCCAGGGAGATCGCGGCGCAGACGCCCGGCGCGTTCATGCCGCAACAGTTCGAGAACTCCGCCAACCCCAGGGTGCACTACGAGTTCACGGCCAAGGAGATCATGCACGCGCTCGAGGGTCAGCAGATCGACGCCTTCGTCGCGGCCGTCGGCACGGGCGGGACCATCAGCGGCGTCGGTCGCGCGCTGCGCGAGCGCTTCCCGGGCTGCAAGATCATCGCGGTCGAACCGGAGAGCTGCGCCACCATCTCGCGCGGCGAGCGCGGCCCTTCGAAGATCCAGGGCATCGCCGCCGGTTTCGTGCCCAAGAACTACGATGCCAGCGTGCCGCACGAGGTGCGCACCGTCAGCGACGAGAAGGCCTACCAGACCAAGCGCGAGCTCGCTCGCCGTGAGGGCCTCCTGCTCGGCATCAGCTCGGGCGCCAACGTCGCGGTGGCGCTCGAAGTGGCGCGCGAGCTCGGCGAGGGCAAGACCGTGGTCACCGTACTTTGCGACACCGGCGAGCGTTACTTCAGCCTCGATGAGTACTTCAACGCGTGATGCCCTCGGCCAGAAGACCGCGCTGGTCATCGGCATGGGCGGCCTCGGCTGCCCCGCGGCGCTCTGCCTGGTCTGGGCGGGCGTGGGCCGCGTGCTGATCGCCGACGACGATCCGGTCGATGTCAGCAACCTGCATCGACAGATCCTCTACGGCGATGCCGACGTCGGACGCGACAAGTGCGCGGCCGCCCGGCAGCGGCTCGAGCGCGAGGCCAGCCCCGGCCAGCGCGTGGAGAGCATCGGTTCGCGGCTCTTGCCCGAGAATGCGCGCGAGCTCGTGCGCCGCGCCGACGTCGTGCTGGAGGGCGCCGACAACTTCGCCACCAAGTTTCTGGCCAGCGACGCCTGCCTGCTCGAAGGCCGTCCCGTCGTTCACGGCGCGGCGATACGCTTTCGCGCGACGGTCTGGGCCGTGGGGCCCGAGGGACGTCCCTGCTACCGCTGCTTGTTCGAAGACCTACCGAGCGATAGCGTGCAGCCCAACTGCGCCGAGGCCGGCGTGATGGGGCCGGTCGTCGGTCTGGCCGGTGCGCTGATGGGCGATTTGGCGCTCTCCGTGCTGCTCGGCGAGCCGCGCTACGGTCAGGTTTTCAGCTACGACGGCAAACACGACCGGCTGCGTCCCGCGGCCGTGACAGCACGTCCCGGCTGCGCACTTTGCGGCCAGAAGCGAAGCATTTTGGAAATTCGAGAGTCACGCTACATAGCTCCGAGCTGCCAGGCGTGACCGCAACAACCCGAGACAACACGAGGCTACGATGATCACGGTTCGAATCCCCACTCCACTCAGGTCGCTCACCGGCGGCGAAGAACAGGTTCAGGTCGCGGGCGACACCTTGCGCGACGTGATCGCGTCGCTCGAGGGCAAGCACCCCGGCATCAAGGATCGCCTGCTCGACGACAAGGGCGTGCGGCGCTTCGTCAACATCTACGTCGGCGACGAAGACGTCCGCTTCCTGGACGGCCTCGAGACCAAGCTGAAGAGCGGCGACGAGATCAGCATCGTTCCGGCCATCGCCGGCGGTTGAATGGACGACCGGTACACTCGCCAGCGCCGGTTGCCGGAGGTCGGTGACGCCGGTCAGGCACGGCTCGAGCGCGCGGCGCTGGCCGTCGCCGCGGGCCCCGACGCCCTGACCGAGCTCGCCTACCTCGAGCGTGCCGGCGCTCGCGAGATCCTGATCAGCCGCTGGCAGGCGCCCGAAGTCTTCACGCACGCGGCTCACTTCCGTCACGCCCCGAGCCGCAAACTCGGGGCTGGCAGCTGGCGCGCGCTGCGCCAGATCAATCGCATTCTGGAAAGCTCATGACACGCCTGGTCCGCTCCCGCCGTCTCGGTTCGATCCTCGACGCCATCGGTAACACCCCGCTCGTGCGCATGGAAAAGGTCGCGCTCTCGGCACCGAGCGTCGAGGTCTACGTCAAGCTCGAGTTCTGCAATCCCGGTGGCTCGGTCAAGGATCGTCCCGCCTACCGCATGGTCAAGGACGCCATCGCCGACGGGCGGCTGACCAGCGACAAGATCCTGATCGACTCCACCAGCGGCAACACCGGCGTCGCCTACTCGCTGATCGGCGCCGCCATGGGCTTCCGTGTTCAGCTGGTCATGCCCAAGAACGTGACCAAGGCGCGCAAGGACATCACCCAGGCCTTCGGCACCGAGCTCATCTTCAGCGACCCGATGGAGGGCTCGGACGGCGCGATCCGTCTGGTGCGCAAGATCGTGGAAGAAAACCCGGACAAGTACTTTTACCCGGATCAGTATTCCAACCCCTCCAATCCCCTCGCGCACTATCTCGGCACCGCCGCCGAGATCATCGACGCGCTGGGCGATCGCATCACGCATTTCGTGACTGGCCTGGGGACCAGCGGGACGATGATGGGCACGACGCGGCGCCTGCACGAGCACACGCCGCGCGTCACCTGCGTGGCCGTGGAGCCGGCCGAGGCTCTGCACGGCCTGGAAGGCCTGAAACACATGGCCTCCAGCATCGTGCCGCCGATCTACGACGCCACGCTGCCCGACGAGATTTTACCCATCGGCACCGAAGACGGCTGGGACATGTCCGACAAGGTCGCCGAGCTCGAGGGCCTGCACATCGGCCACTCGACGGGTGCGAACATTGCCGGAGCGGTGAAGATTGCCGAGCGCCTGCACCGTGAGGGGCGTGGCGGCTGCGTCGTCACCATCGCCTGTGATCGCGGTGATCGTTACTTTGCTCCCCAAAAGTGGGAGCGGCGCTACAGTTGGTGAGCCGATGAGCGACAAGCCTGCCTGGACCAAGGGTCACCTGCGCATCCCCGCGTCGGTGCTGACGGAGGTCGAACGCGCCGGACGCGCCGCCTACGGCCGCGACGAAGAAGCCTGCGGTTACCTCGAGGGCCCCGCCGCTGACGCCCTGGTCATCGATCGCGCGGTCGAGCTCGAGAACCTGGCCAACAAGTACCACAAGGTCGATCCCGAAGGTCACCCGCGCACCGGTCGCGAGTACTTCAAGATCAACTCGCTCAAGTTCGAGCGCGCCATCGCCGAGGGCCAGAGCGCGGGCAGACCGGTCAAGGTCTTCTTCCACTCGCACCTCGATTGCGGCGCCTATTTCAGCGCCGAGGATGCCGCCAGCATGACCATGGGCGGCACCGGCGACCCGAGCTACGAGCTCGCCTACCTGGTCACCGCCGTGGACAAGGGCGAGGTCACGGCACACAAGCTGTTCATCTGGGACTCCGGCTCGCGCGGCTTCGTCGAGTCGCCGTTCGAACGCAGCGCTGGGTGAAATCATGCGAGCAGCGGTCCTCAGCCTGCTGCTCGTCTGCTGGCCTGTGCTGGCCAAGGCCGATCTGAGCGCCGATCTCGAGCGCCTGACGCTGGCCTGGAGCGCGTTCGGGCGCGTCAAGCGTGTAGCGCCGAAGCTGCTCGAGCGCGGAGACGTGGTCCCCTTGCTCCTGCCCGCCGAGGCCAGCGATCCCACGACGCGGACCTGCGTCACGGTGGCGCTGCTGGCCCCGGCCTCGATCAACTACCTGATCGACGTACAGACCTCGGGCTCGGACGGCGACATCCCGGAGAGCAGTCTGGCTGGCGCCGTGCAGCTCACCCACTGCGGCGCGCGCAAGGCGCTGTTCGGGCGCATCACGCTCGAGATGCGCTCGCCTCGCGGGGTGATCGAGACGGTGATCCTGACCTCCGAGGCCGAGCCGCCGCCGCTCGTTCAGGTGCTGCCGCACCGCCACCCGGGACCGATCGCGCCGCTGGCCGTGGCCGGGCTCCGCCCGGCAGCGGCGCCGCTGCCGCTCAGGCTCAAGGCGATCCAGGAGCGTGCGTCGCGCGAGTCCGCCGTCGAGCACACCGTGGAGGAGCTCACGGCCAGCATGCGCGGTAGCGGCGAACAGCTGCTCGCGCTCGGCCCGGGCTGCTATCGCCTGGACCTCCTGGCCGACGAGTCCAGCGGCGTGCAGCGCGAGCGCGGCGTCGATCTCGATCTCGAGGTGCGGAACGCCCAGACCGGTGAGATGCTCGCCTCCGATCGCAGCGAGAGCACCGACGCCACCGTGAGCCTGTGCAGCGGTCGCCCGGTGCCCGTTAGCGTGCGCTACGCGGGCGCCGGACCGCGAGGGCGCAGCCGGCTCGTGCGCACGCGCTGGGAGCTCGAGCGGCGGCTTCCCGCGGACTGGGAACCCGAGGCCCGGGCCCAGTTCAGCGGCGTGCTGCGCCGGTTCCGCATCGGGCTCGAGCAGGCGGCCCCCGTCGACACCGCGCTCGGCGTTCAGGGC
>DATLIL010001127.1:0-5793 GCA_035539475.1 Polyangiaceae bacterium | reverse complement strand
GTTCCTGAACGGGACGACCGGCGTTTGCGAGACTGGTGAGAGCTTGGCTCCATGCAACACCGGCGCAGATTGTCTGGGGGGCCGCTGCCTGCAGATGCAGATGGGCGTTCATCCCACGACCGGGGAGCCCTTGACCGTCGGCGTGTGCACCGCTGGCGGTGAAAACGAGCCGTGCCTGGAAGCTTCCGACTGTGCGCCGACCTTTCGTTGCCTGCAGGAGTACGGCAGCGATCAGCGCAAGTGCACGACCGGGGAGCTGGGGAGTGACTGCTTCGTCGACAGCGACTGCAACAACGACAATTGCGTGACCCAACCCGGGGACCCCGGCCCGGGCCGCTGTCTATCGGGGCAAACGGGCGAGTACTGCACCGAGCCGGACGACTGCCAGAGCGGGCTTTGCGCGTTGCCAGATCCAACCGATCCGCGCCAGGGGACCTGCGTGTCTGGGGCAGAGGGCTCGATGTGCTGGCAGGACGCCGACTGTGCGAGCACCTACTGTGCGTTCAACAGTCCGTCGAGCATGGGCTTCTGCGCCGGTGGGGACGCCGGGGATCCTTGCCTGGACGCGGGTGACTGCCAGAGCGCCTCTTGCATGATCGCGCCCGATCCGGCGCCCGGGCTGTGTGCCGGCTTGAGCGAAGGGCAGCCATGCGGAACAGGTGGCGTGTGCGTGGGCGATCTTTGCCACTTCGGCACTTGCGCAGCACCGCCGTGAGCAGAGCGCCGAAACGAAATGCGCGCCGCGGACGACAGAGGAAGTGCGGACTCTTGCAGCCGGTTTTCGGTGCCCAGAACCCGCCGCACGAAGCCGAACCCGCTGGTACCAAGTCCCGCTTTGTGCTGGGCGAGCGGGCTGTATCCGGCGACGGGCCGTCGACCCCATAGCCGTGGGGCGACACTGCCATCGCGCATTGCGAGCCTGGTGCGCCCTGTGTAGCGTGCCCGAAGCGATGTGGAGGCAGAAGGTTGTTGGCTGAGCGACGAGAGCTGGGGTGGCAGGGGTGAGCCGCGGCAAGGTTCTCCTGACCGGCGCCACGGGGTTCGTCGGCAGCTCGCTGGCGGTGGAGCTACTTCAGCGCGGCTGGGAGGTGGTCGCGCTGGTACGCGGCGCGTCGGAAGTCGCAGCGCGCCAGCGGGTTCGACTTTCGCTCACTCCCCTGCTGGGCGACGGCGCCGAGGAGGCGGCCGCTGCGATCCGGGTCTTCCCCGGTGATCTCACTGACGCCCGGACGTTCGAGCGCGCTGAGTTCGACCAGGTCACCCACGTCGTTCACGCAGCCGCCTGCACCTCTTTCAGCGCCCGGCAAGACGTGTGGCGTGTGAACCTGGAGGGCACCGAGCGGCTGGCGCGACGCATGCAGGGGAACGGCGGGCTCCAACGTTTCGTGCACGTGAGCACTGCCTACTGCTGTGGAGATCGACCGCGTCGCGTTGTGATGGAGGACGACGCGCCGCAGCCCGAGCACGGGCATGTCAACGACTACACCCGTTCGAAGGCCAGCGCCGAGCTCGCTCTGCGTGCGATGAATTGGGGTGACCGCTTGCTCGTGGCACGCCCCTCGATCGTGGTGGGACACACCGCGCTGGGCGTCGTACCCTCGACCAGCCTATTCTGGTACTACCGGGCGTTGGCCACGCTGTGCCGGGGGCCTCACGCCCTGGACGCTCGTCGCGACGTCATTCCGGTCGACTACGTGGCGCGGGCGCTTGCCTTCCTGCTGGAGCTCGAGCAGCCAGCGCACTCGACCTACCACATCTCGGCTGGCGCTGAGGCTAGCCGCCCGCTGGGCGAGATCCTGAGAGGTCTAACGGTCGGCGGGGCACTCGGCGGCTGGCGCCAGGTTGCAGCCGCCGAGCTAGCGGAGGTGACGCCTGAGCTCGTGGCCCTGGTTCGCACGACTGATGAGGCGCGCAGGCTCGCGCGCGGTCTCTCGGCGTGCGCGCGGTTCGGTGAGCTCGCCGTGCAATGGTTCGACAATGCTAGGTTGTTGGCCGAGGGTTTGGGCGCACCGCCAGCTTTCACGGACTACCTGGACGTGTGCCTGCGCACGACGGGCTCAAGCAGCATCTACGAGCAGATGGTGGACGATGCTTGACGGGTTGACGTGTGGCGCTCCGCTGTCGGTCGCGCAGTTCTCCGAGCTGAAAGAACGTGCTGTCCGCGAGGCGTTCAAATGGAACGTGTCAGACGGCGGCGTCGACACGCTCCTGGACTTCCCCCTACTGTTGACGCGCGCCTTGTGGCGCATGCTGTCCGAACGGGCAGTATTGCTGGCGCGAGAGGCCGAGGCTGCGGAGCAGGAGCTGCTAGAGCGGCCAGTGTTGCGCTCGCTGCTGGGCGTGCCGCTGGCCCTCCAGCGCGCGCTGGGTCGAACGCGCAGCGCGCCTGGGCTGCGCTACTCGCGCTTCGACTTTCACCCGACGCAGTCTGGTGAGTTCGTCATCACCGAGGGCAATTTGGACGCCGCCGGGGGTTGGAACGAGGCGGGTGGAGTCACCTCGCTTTTCGCGGAGCACTACCCCGACGCGGAACCGGTGGGGGACCCGGCAGGCGCACTAGCAGCCGCGCTGGCGCGCCGGATCGGGCCACACGGCGTGGTTGGGATCATGCACCTGACCCACTACGTCGACGACCACCAGGTCGCGCGAGCCCTCGCCCACGCCTTCCGCAAGGCGGGGCTCGACAGCGTCCACTTCGACCCGAGCCAGCTACGCAACGCTGGCGCGCGCGCCGCCGCACTGATCGGTGACGATGTTCGACCGCTGGACGCAATCTTCCGCTTCTTTCCGGCAGACTGGTCGTGCCGCCTGGTCGCGTCGGGGCGCTGGTTCGAAAGCGCTGCGCGACCGGGCACGCTGTGGTCGAACCCTTTGGCGACTATCCTGACGCAGTCGAAGCGATTTCCGCTCGTATGGGGCAGGCTTGCGACGCCTCTTCCTACCTGGTCGCGCCTCTTGCCGGAAACACGCGATCCGCTGCTGGTACGGCGCAACGGTTGGGTCCTGAAGCCAGCGTTTGGGCACGAGGGCTTCGACGTGGCGGTGCCCGAGGCCATGGAGCGACGGCGGCTCGATCGGCTGTGGCGGCGTGCCCGGTTGGCACCCTGGGCGTGGGCCGCACAGCGGAACTTTGGTCCGCTGGCACTGGCTACGCCGAGTGGCTTTCGCTATCCGTGTATCGGGGTCTACGTTGTCGACGGCCAGCCGGCAGGCGCCTACGCTCGCCTGGCGGAACGACCGCTGATCGACGAGAACGCCTTGGGTGCCGCCGTGCTGGTGCAATCATGAGCTATCGGAGCGTTCAGGACATCTGGGTCGGAAAGGGTGACCGATGGAGCGCATGGGTCAGGCGCCCGCTGTTTGCCGCGCTCGATATCGAGGAGATCGAGCAGGACCGCGACGGTCATTACCCTGTAGACGAAGCATCGATCGAGGCCGTTCACGCCTGGGCGGCGGGCGTCAAGACGGCCTTGGTGCTCGATCTGCCCGGGTCCAAGGCACTAAAGCTGGGGCTCGCGCTGGCCACGCGCGGATACCGCCCGGTATTGATGATTAACGCGAGCTCGGAAGCTCGCGAGGTGATCAACATGCGGCGCGTGCTCGCGCTTTTGGTCGAAGGCGCGCGCTACACGCAGGCATTTACCAACCCGCCGGAAGCGCCACCGGTCTTCCTCCTGGACTCGCGCCGTGGAATGGCCAGCTCACCGGAAGAAGGTGGCTTCGACAATCGCTGGACCATCTTCCGGAGCGACATGCCGAGCTGCAGCGTGCTGAAGGATCGCGGCATCAGTCGAGTCGTCATCGTGCAATCGGCGGCCAGCCCTCTGGGTGATCTCGAGGCAGTCGCAGTCGCGTACCTCCGCGGTGGCCTCGACGTGCAGGTGGGCGACTGGGCGACGAGAACGCTGCGGCCGTTCGAATTGCCACCCCGCGCATGGTTGCGTCGTTTCCTGCGCGCTCTCGTCCGTCCCGGGCCCGCGCGGTTGGACGACGGCACCTACGGCTACCGCGTCGAACGACGCACGAGCCACGGCTAGGACTTCGACGCCGCTCAGGTTGGCGCGGCCTGCAACGACTGCGCGGGCAACGACGATCTCGCCAGCTGCGAATAATCACCGAATCGCGAGCTTGCTGCGCAAAGGTCCTCGTGTGAACGCGCGGGAGCCCTTGCTAGCGTCCAGGACTTCGAAAGGAGCAGTCCATGGCCTACGGAGTCGTGCATCACTTTCCCGGTGGTACCAAGGAACAGTACGAAGCTTCGATTCGCGCCGTGCACCCGAGCAGGGAAGAGCTGCCCGAGGGTCAGACCTTCCACGCCGCGGGCCCCTCGGAGGGCGGCTGGACGATCACGGCGATCCACGAAACGAAGGCGAGCTGGGAGGCGTTCCGCGACAAGATCTTGATGCCGAAGCTCCGCGCGGGCATCCCCGGCGGCTTCGCTGGTCCGCCGCAGGAGTATGCGTTCGAGGTCTACAACCTGCAAAAGAAGTAGCGAATCCGGAGGGAACTGGCGCGAGCCACAGGATCGCGCAGAGGGCGCGCCAAGCTGGACGAATTTCGAACCGCACTCTCTAGCGCCGCGTAGGACGGGCAGCCATTCGCCGGAGCACCCGAGCCGGTGATCTTGACCAGGGCACGTTCGCGCCGGCCGGAACGTGTCCTCACTTGCGGCCGGCAAGATGAGGAGGTGTCCGGACATGAAAGCCGGTTCATGGTGGGTTAATACTGTCCTTCTGAGCACTTGAAGACCGCACTGTACGAGCGGCCGGCGCATCCGTATAAGGAAATTCCCCGGGTAAGTGCCCAGGGGCACCATCCGCAGTTCGCGGAGGGGGATCGACGCGGAGGTTGGTGGACATGAGATCAAGTGGGAAGATTCTCGGTCGTGCGGTGCTGCTGCTTTTGGCTGCCAGCATCGGTTCATGCAGCAGCTCGAAACCCGACTCAGATTCCGAGCCCGTTGAACGGCTCACCCAGGGCATCAAGACGGATAACGCTTGCAGCTTGAGCGAGGTAGATGGCCAACGGATCGTCGAAACCACCGTGCGATCGGACAGAATTCCGGGAATGACGCTTCATCAGGTCCTACGTTCTCGCCCCATGCAGCGCCTGCAATCGCAGGAGCTGTCGCTGGACAGCGTCGTCAAGCTCGGGAACAAGCAAGTCCTCCGCTACCTCATTGAAATGCGGTCCGACGGGAGCATCCGTGTCTCCTTCGACTACGGGAGCCCGTTCCGTGGCATCCGCCGTGCGGTCGCTACTACCTCTACCGACCAAACGACGTTCACGGCGGAGATTGACGGACGACCCACCATGCCGGCTGTCCTTGCCCCGAATACGCAGCTCTACTTCACCGACGGGACTCCTGTACCGAATCCTGAGATCAACCCTCAGATCCACGATGCGATGGTTGCGCTCTTCGGCAAGGGTGGCGAGCTACTGAATTCATGTGGCGGCGAAACCATGGGTGACGAAACCGCCGAGCCACTAGGCCCCGTTTTACGAGCGACCTCGGTACCCGGCCACACAAGCGAGCCAGAGCTTTCTTTCGCCTGCCTAGATTGCATGGCCCTATGCAGCGGGGGAGGAACCGTATGCATCACCGGTGTCGTCTTGGCCAGTCCAGTGTGTGGCCCGTTCGTGTTGGTTTGCGCCCTCGTGGGGGCCGCGGGGTGCGCTGGCGGCGCCATCGCCTGTGCAGACTACTGTGAAACGGAGGCGTGTTGCCCCGTTGGGTGTGGCCTTGACTGTTGTGACGCTGGCGAATCCTGCCTGAACCCGATCGACTCAACC
>DATLIL010001126.1:0-3959 GCA_035539475.1 Polyangiaceae bacterium | reverse complement strand
CGCCCGAGCCGTCGGCCCCCACCCCGGCGCCGGCAGCGGCCCCCACGCCCACCGAAAAGGAGCCGGAGGCCGCGCCGCCTGCGAAGGAGCGCTTCAGCGAGGACATGAAACGCGCGCTGCTCGAAGCGGACGCCAAGCCCGCCGCCAAGAAGGGCGTCGTGGCGGTCAAGAAGGGCAGCAAGCTCAAGGCGAAGCCGGCGCGAGCCAAGGCCAAGCGCGGCAAGCGCAAAGGCAAAGGCGACGCCTACGATCCGCTGAACGGCAGTCTCTGAGCGCGCCTCAGCGCAGGCGCTCGAGCTCCACGAAGCCGCGATCGCTCGTCAGTCGAATGCGATCGGCTCCGCTCGAGCCGATCGCAGCGTGCCAGACGCGATCGTTCGCTCGCAGTGTGACGCCCTGCTCCCCTTCGGGGGAAAGCACCACTTCTCCCAGGAGTGCGCCGGTGGCGCCCTCGACGCGCGCCGTACCGCCGCGCACCACCACCCGTGCCTCGAGTGCACCGTAGGTGTGCGGGCCCGCCGCCACGACACGCCAGGTGCCGTCGTAACGCGAGAGCGACGCCGAGGCTTCACTCACGGCCGACACGAAGGCGCCCTGGTGCCGCAGCGTTGCCAGACCGCCTCCGATCGCCAGGACCGCAAGCAGCGGCCAGAGGTAGCGCGCGCGCAAGTAACGACGCAGGCGACACACACGCTGGCGCAGGGTGCCCGGGTCCATGCCGAGCTCGGTGGCGATCTCGAGCAGGGAGTCCCCGGCATGCTCGCGTAGCAGCCAGCCCAAGGTGCGCCGCTGTTCCGGCTCCACCAGATCGGACTGGATGCGGCCGAGCAGATCGGACACCTCCGGCTGCGTCACCGCACCCACCTCGGGCAGGTCGGCAGGCTGGCAGCGCGCCCGACGCCGATACTCGTCCGCCACCTTGCGCCGGGCGATACCCGTCAGCCAGCGAGGAACGTCCTCCGCCTCCACCGGCACGGCCTGCACGGCGAGGGCGTCGCAAAGGACGGTCTGAACCACGTCTTCGGCGTCGTCCGGCAAGCCGCGGCGCCGCACGTAGGCGTTCAGCTGCGAGCGGGTGCGAGGCCGGGCAACGTAGTCGAGAAGGGCCTCCCGGGCGGCGGCGTGACTCATGTTCTCCAGGTCTATCGGCCCAAGACGCGCCGCGTGACCGACCAATTCCCACTCGCCGTCGTTCTGTTCGGAGCGGATTTGCCGCTCAGAAGTAGGCGGCGTCGAGGGCTTCGATCGCGGCGGCCTTGTCGGCGTCGTCGATCAGGGCGGATACGGTGTCGAACAGCGCTGGCTGCGCCGCCCGAAGCCAGGCCCGATTGGCGAGCGGCAGCTGGCTGAGCCAGTCGGCGTGCAGCACCTGTCCCACGGCGTCGAGAGCAGAGCTATTCACGTCCTCCCGCGCCGGGATGAACCCGCCCTTCTGCGCGTAGGCTTGCTGCCCGGCGACCGATCCGATCGTCTTGAGCCAGTCTCGCGCCGCCTGTGGGTGCGGGGCGTCTTCGGGCAGCACGTAGGCCTGCACGCCGAAGATGAAGACGGTCGGGCCAGGGAAACCGACGACGCTGAAATCCGTCCCCGGCACGTGGCCAGCGCTCTCGAGGTACGCCGAGGCCTCGCTGAACATGGGGGCCATTGCGCAGGGGCTGGTCTCCGAGAACATGAGGTCGAGGCCCTGCGACCAGGTGAGCTCCGCGGCGTTGGTGTTGAAGTACGGCCAGAGCTCGAGCACGTAGTCGAACACGCTCGAAATCGCCGACCCTTGCGGATCTCCGTCGCCCGAGAAGAACTGTTCGTAGGTGTCGGGGCCCGCGACCGCCGGCAGAATGTGGTCGAAGACCAGCATTTCGGCGGCCCACCCGTACTGGTTGCCCATGCAGAGCGGCGTGTAACCCTGCAGCGACAGCGCTTCGGCAGCGGCCAGCAACTCGTCGGTCGTGCTCGGCACTTCCACACCCGCTGCAGCGAAAACGGACGGATTGATGAACATCGTGTTCGTCCGGGAGACAGCGAGCGGGACGGCGTGGACCTCCCCCGGAGCAACGCTCATCTCGGCGAGCACCTCACCCGGCACAGTGGTCAGGCCAGCTTCGCCATAGATGGATTTGACGTCGGACAGACGCGGGGTCGAAAGCGCCCATTCTTCGAGCTCGGCCCGGGAGTGAATCTCGAAGGAGTCAGGGGGCTCGTGCGCGATCAATGCGTTCTCGAAAGCATCCTTGGTGGGGTAGTCGCTCGTGACGTCGTGAAAATTGGAGCCCGGGTACTGCCCTTCGTACTCCCCCACCAGCGCAGCGAAGCCCTCCTCCTGGAAGCCCTCCGCAGATGGACTGTAGACCTCGACCGGGTCCTCGTTGCCCGTGCCAGCCGAGCCGGCGGAACCTCCGCCATCGTCACCACCGTCTCCGCCGGAACCTCCGCGATCGTCTCCGCCGGAACCTCCGCGGTCGTCTCCGCCGGCCTCCCCTCCCGACGCGCTCATACCGGCCTCACCGTCCGAGCTTCCGCCGTCACCGCCTTCGGAGGCGCCGCTGCTACCGCCGTTGCCTGTGCCAGCCTTCGTTCCGCCGCTGCCCGCAGCGCCTTCGCCTTGATTCGAGCCGCCTTCGCCGTCAGTGCCACCACCTTCGCCCGCGGCAGGCGGGTTCTTCGAGGTGCCGTCCGAGCATCCGCTCAAACCGGCGAAAAAGAGGCCAAAAACGACCAGGCAGGGCAGGACTGTCTTCATGATGAAGGCAGGGTAGTGCCGGGCAATCGCGTGTAGGGAGTGACCGTACGGTCACCCCGACGACGTCGGCGCAGAGCCCGCTCCGACTTTCACTGTCGGTCACCAGGCTCGCTCCTAGCTCGCTGAGCGGATCTCGGTCCGCAGGGTGTCACTCTTCACGTCGCGAAACGCGTTACCCAGGTAACAAGCCGCAAGCTCGCGATTAGGTTTGGCTTTCGTCGTTTCGCCGCTGTTGGGCTCCGTGCAGAATGGGCTTCGCGCTCGTAGCGCTCTGGAGATTGTCGAAACGTCTCCGGCACTTGAGCCTTGTTATTTGGGTAACCGGATCTTCGACGTGAAGAGGGTATCCCGGCGCGTCTCGGGCGCGTGCGGCGCGTCTCGACCGGGCGCTGGCGCATGGCGTCAGCTGGCGCATGCGCATCGAGCAACGTCGTTCCGTTTTGGCACGGGCGACGGATGATTGCGTGCAGGACGCGACAACGCCCCACGGCGCTGTCGAGGGCCGTGGGGCGTCCGGTTCCCCGCTGGTTGGGGGTGCGGCAGGCTACGAGTGGTCGGGGTGTTCCCCGATCCAAACTTCAGGGTCGGGTCAGTTGAAGGTCACCTTGTCGACCTTGGCGACCCAGGCGGAGTAGGCGTCGACCGCGACGCAGAGGGTGCCGGAGCCGCTCTGGGCCGGGAAGGTGGTCTGGCCGGTGATGTAGGTGCTCCAGTTGCCGCTGGTGTTCATGGGGATGGCCGCACCGATCTGGGCGCCGTTGAAGGTTACCTTCAAGCGGTCGCCGGTGGGCTATGCCGTTGCCGTAGTGGACGGTGAGCTGGGTGTTGCCGCCCATGTTCACGCCGCTCCAGCAGATGCTGCCGTTGGCGGCGTTCAGGATGGTGCCGCCCGTTTCACTGAAGCCGCCGGTGATGGTGCCGCTCTCGCCCTCGCGGTTGCCAGGGTTGTTGCTGGACGCAGGCGGCGTGCAGACGTTGGCGTTGCAGCTCCAGCCGCTGGCGCAGTTGCCACATTGCAGCGTGACGCCGCAACTGTTCACGAACGAGCCGCAGCTGTAGGCGTGGGCCGCGCACGAGTCGTGGTAACGGCGCCGGGCAGGCCCTTGATCGTACGGAGGTTGTGCAGCTGGTGCTTGTTCGGGGCGCCGTTGTCGACGCAGGTGCCCTTGAACACCACGAACAGGCTGCCGGTACCGGACTGGCTCGAGGTCACTCCATGAGG
>DATLIL010001125.1:0-4340 GCA_035539475.1 Polyangiaceae bacterium | reverse complement strand
CGCCGCCCCCGCCGAGGTAGACGGCGGCGTTCAGCATTCGGGAAACGAGCGCGGCTTCGGAGGTAGACCCTGCGTCGCCGAAGCCTCAGGATGAAGGAAGATCATGGGTAACCAACAGTTCGCACCTGCGCCCCCGCTCGGCTGGAACAGCTGGGACTGCTACGGCATGACCATCACCGAGGCCGAGCTCCTCGAGAACGGGCGCGTGCTGCGCGAAAAGCTCTACCCGTTCGGTTTCCGCTACCTCGTGATGGACGCCGGCTGGTTCAATCCTCGACCGGAGCTCGCGCGCAAGGACGAGACGCCGGAGGTCGAGCTCGACGAGGTCGGCCGGCTCCGCCCCGTCGTGAGCCGGTTTCCGTCGGCCGCGGCGGACGGCGGGCTCACCAGCGTCGCCCGCGCGCTGCACGCACAAGATCTGCGCCTCGGGCTGCACATGATGCGAGGCATTCCGCGTGC
Source organism: Polyangiaceae bacterium (assembly GCA_035539475.1). Classification (GTDB taxonomy): domain Bacteria; phylum Myxococcota_A; class Polyangia; order Polyangiales; family Polyangiaceae; genus PMG-095. The sequence goes on along the minus strand of DATLIL010001125.1, from coordinate 3,881 downwards.
GGCGGTCGAACGCAACACTCCCATCCTCGGCACATCGTTTCACGCGCGCGACATCGCTCGGCTCGACGACACCTGTATCTGGAACCAGGAAATGTTCGGCGTCGACATGAGCAAGCCCGGGGCGCAGGCCTACTACGACTCCGTCGCCCGGCTCCTGGCCGAGTGGGGAGTCGACTTCGTCAAGGCCGACGACATGACGAAGCCCTACCACGCCGCGGAGATCGAGGGCCTTTCCCAGGCGCTGCGCCGCTCGGGCCGCGACATCTTGCTCAGCCTGTCCCCCGGCGGCGGTGAGCTCACCGATCACGCGCAGAGTTTCTGCGAGATGCGGCGCGCCTCGAACGACCTGTGGGACACCTGGGAGAACGATCCCGAGGGCTTCGCCGGCCTCAAGGGGCAGTTCGAGATCGCGAGGCAGTGGCAGCGCCTGAGCGGCCCCGGACACTGGATCGACCTCGACATGCTGCCGCTCGGCCGCATCAGCCTGCGCGGTCCACACGGCCCCGCGCGCGAGGCTCGCTTCACTCACGACGAGCGCATCACGATGCTCACGCTCTGGGCCGTCTTTCAGTCACCGTGGATGCTGGGCGGCGACCTCATCACGCTCGGTGACGACACGCTCCGCCTGATCACCAACGCGGAGGTGCTGGCGGTCAACCAGCGCGGACGCAATGGGCGCGAGGTGCTGCAGCGCGGAGAGCAGCTGGTCTGGTGTGCGGACATGCCCGAGACGGGCTCGACGGCCGTCGCCGTGTTCAACCTCGGCGACCAGGCACAGAGCATCGAGCTGACGAGCCGCGATCTGCCGGAAATCGAAGGCAGCTTCGTCCGCGATCTCTGGATGCACGAGAACGGCGGACGCCTGACGACCAAGCTCGGGGCCAGCGTCCCGGCACACGGTGCGCGGCTGTTCTCCCTGTCCCGCAGCGCGGCTGGCTGATTTGCCGCAACACGTTCGTCGAGCGCGCTGATTGGCTCAGCGTTTGGGAGTGCCGGGGCGGTAGACGCAGAAGGCACCGGTGTACACCGTGGCCGCGAGGTGTTGGCCGATGACCGGTGCGTTGGCTTCGATGCGCTGGATCGCGTCGCGGAGACGGCGCTGGACTGCGACGCGCGCGCGCTCGTTGGAGGAGCCGGCGCGCCGAGCTCGGCCGCCCAGACCCACGGCGCGCGCCAGCTCGGCCGTCAGAAAGTCGATCTCCTCGCGCAAACGCGCGGCCCGACCGAGATCGCCAAAGCTCTCCGCCTCTTCGTGCTCGGCCCTGAGCTCCTTGAGCTGTGAGCCGTATTCCTTGCGCGCCTGCTCGTCGAGCAGCTCACCGGCGTCGCCCCGATCCGTGACGTCGCCGGGGCGCTCACCAGCAAGCTCGCGGGCGTGGATCTCACGCTCGGGTTCGGCCAGGAGCCGCGCCAGCATTTGCTGGCCCTTGCTGTCCTTGAGCCGAACGGGCGGGCCGTCCCAGGAGAGCGTCCAGACCTCACCTTCCAGCGTGAAGGAGAAGGCCGGCGCGCACTGGATCGCCTGGGTGGGACCGCGCCGTGCCGCGATCAGACGTTCGAGAGTCGGCAGCCCGATCTCGGCGGCGATCTCCGCGGCGTTAGCCAGGAGCGTCATGGCCTTCTCGCGATCTTCGCCGCGTGCGAGCAGGGCACGGGCGTACTCGTAGCGGGTGCGCGCCAGGTAAGGCCTGGCCCCGAGCCGTTCGAGGCGCTGCAGCGCCGATTCGAAGTGGCGGACCGCGTCGGGCCAGCGCCCGCAGGCGTCTGCCAGAATGGCCTGCATGCGCTCGACCGGGCCGTCCCAGACGAAGCCGAACATGCCGAGTGTCACGTCCGCGCCCGAGGCAAACGCGATGATTTCGTAGAGCTCGGCACAGCGGCGCGCGTCTCCCAGGAGCGCGGCCGGTTCTCCGAGCATCATCACCGACATCGGATCACCCGCCCAGAACCACGAGTCGGGCGCGACACGGGAATACCAGGTGCGGGCAGCGCTCGAGTCCTCTGCTCGCGCTGCGGCCAGGGCCATCGTCCCGGCCGTGCCGGACAGCACCTCGGGGATCCCCTCCATGGAACGCGCGATCTCCGACTCCGCCTCCGGCCCGAGCTCGTCGAGGCGTTCCATGACGCGTAGCGCGCCATGCCGGTGGGCCATGAGCGCGCGCCAGGCGTCGCGATCGTCGCCGACGACGCTTGCTTCCGCCTGCTGGCGCAGCGCCTCGGCTTGTTCGAGATGCCCTTCCGCCAGGCACAGCATGGAGCGGAACAGAGGGACACGATAGAGGAGGTGGGGCAGCTCGAGGGTTCGAGCCAGCGACTCGTAGCGTTCGATCCACTGCCTCGCCTGTGCGAACTCGCCGACCTCCGCGTGATCCATCACCAGGCGCGCGAAGGTGCGAAGCTGCTTGGGTTTGTCGCCGAGCTTGGCCGCGAGCGCTTCTATCTCGCGATTGAGCGGGGCTCGCTCGCCGCCGACCACGAAGTCCATCATCGCGGACATGCTCGAGTACATCACCTGCAGCAGGGTGACCTCGTCGTCGAGCGTTCGCGCCAGCGCGATGGCCTGACGGGCGAGTACCACGGCGCTGTGCGGCTCCTTGCAGGGTTGCATGGCGCCGGCGAGCCGAGCCATGACGCGAGCGCGTAGCGCCGTGTGGTGGCCGTCGAGCTTCGAAAGCGCGTCGCGCAGGAGCTCGACGAGCACGGAGTCGACGAGGCCCACGCTGAACTCGGTGCCGTGGGTCAGCGCGGAACGGGCCAGGAGCTCGGCAGAGTCAAGGCGGCGAGCAATGTCCGTCGCGGCGCGACAGCGCTCGTGAGCGGTGCTCCTGTCGCCCAGGCGAACACGGAGCAGCGCTTCGGCGAGCAGAACCTCGCCGAGCAGCAGCGGCTCGAGCGACAGCGACTCGAGTAGCTTTCGTGTGCGCTCGAGCAGCGCCAGCGCGTCGTCGTAGGCCACGCGCAGCACGGCGTCTTCGGCGGCGGCCAGCACGAGCTCGACGGCGCGAGAGAGCCCCTCGGGCGCCGCCTCCAGGCCGTGATGCGCCATTTCGGCCAGGGGCGCTTGCGACGACTGCTCGTGGCGCCGCTCCAGCGCGGCCAGCACGGTGGCGTGCAGCGCCCTGCGGCGCGACGGCGCCAGGTCGCGGTACAGCGCGTCGCGGAACATGGCGTGCCCGAAGCGGAAGCGCAGGCCCCCTCGTTCGACCACGACCTCGGCGGCCAGCGCGCCCTGCATCACGTCTTCGAGCTCGCCCAGCGTCATCGAGGCGACGCTCGCGAGCACGCTCAGATCGAACTCGTCACCGACCACGGCGGCCGCGTCGAGCGCGGCGCGCGCCGCCTCCGACAGCAGCGTGAGCCTCTGGCGGATGACCTCGCGCACGCCGTGTGGCAGCGGCCGTGTTCCAGCGGCAAAGTTCGCCGGATCTGCCAGGCAGAGCCTCAGCATCTCGTCCAAAAACAGTGGATTGCCCTGACCGGTGCGCAGCACCGCGCTGGCGAACTCGGGGGCCAGCGCGGGTGCGAACGTCTGGATCAGCGCTTCCGCATCACCCTGCTCGAGTCGCCCGATTGGCAGCACGCGACCTTCGCGACCGAGCCGGGCGATGAGCGCGCGGGTCTGCGTCTCGAGGCGTGCCTCCGGATCGCGGAACGTACCCAGCACGAGCATCCGTAGTCCGCGCACGTCGCGAACCAAGAACTCCAGCAGCAGCAGCGACGACTGATCGGCGCTGTGAAGGTCGTCCAGGATGAGCAGCACCGGTTGGTGCCTGGTCGCCTGGACCAGGAACTCGCGCACGCTGGAGAACAGCTCGAGCCTGGCCTGGTCGGGTGTCGCCGCCCCTCCGTCGCTGGCGCGGCCGAAAACGACGGGAGCGACT
>DATLIL010001124.1:0-12036 GCA_035539475.1 Polyangiaceae bacterium | reverse complement strand
GGTTTCGGAGCTTGGGCCGGTGGCTGCACTGGCCTGGCGGGTGCGGGCGCGGGTTTGGGCGCGGGAGCTGGCTTGGTCGCGCTGCTGGGATCCCAGTCGCCCAGGAAGTCCATGTCGAGGTCGAGCGACTCGAACTGCTGCGGCTTGCCGGCTCGCTTCGGTGGCGGCGCCTGGGCAGCAGCGCGCTGTGGCGGCGGTGGCGGTGACGCCTTCGCAGCAGCAGCGACTGGAGCAGGTGGGGGAGCAGCAGGCTCTGGCTCTGCCGCCACCGGGGCGGGTGACGACTCTTGCTCCGCGCGTGCGGGCTCGGGCTCGGGCGCCCGCGCGGCTCCCTTTCCAAATCGCCTGCGCGCGGCGATCGTCAGGAGCTCGTTGGGCCCGAAGTTCTTTTCTGCGCGCAGCACGTGGCGGCGGTACGTGCCGTTCTCGATCTCGCGACAGATGCGGTGCCAGTACTGCTGAAAGGTGTTGTAGCGCTGAATGATGGTCTGGAGCTTGAAGCGCTTGCCGGTGTTGCGGATCTTCTCGCGACGCAGCACGTAGATGCGGCGATCGACGTCCTTGCGCGCAATGGTGGGCTCGAGCTTCTCGATGCCCATGAAATACTGCTCGTAAAGGGCGCGCAGGCGCTCGAGGCGAACCTCGAGCTCTTCCAGCTGAACGTCGAGCTCGGCCGCCTCCACTCAATCCTCCAGCGGCACGACCACGAGGTTGTCGAAGCACACGGGCACGTCCCAGTCGTTGAAGGCGAAGTGCTCGTGGCCGCTTCCGCTCAGCGGCTCCGGATCGACGAACGAGTGCAGCTCGAGATCGTCGATGAACCAGCGCACGGTCTCGCCGTCGCTGCGCTCGATCTTGAAGTGGTACGTCTGTCCCTCGCTCACGGGGTGTTGTCGTGGGTCGTCGGAATCGGGGTCTACCTTGAGCTCCAGGCGATCGCTCTTGTGCTCGTCGAGGCGTGCCAGAACGTGGGCCGTATTCTTCCAGCCGCCAAACACCACAATGTAGCTGGTTGCGTTGTCGTAGGAAGTACCCGTTGCGAAGCTCTTGCCATCGCCCCACACCTCCACCTTCAGGTCGCCCTGTGGAGAGTTACTGGTGGCGTCGAACTCGATGCGCGCGTTGGGCGGAAGCCGGCGCGTGAGCCAGACCGGGCGGTTTCGCGCGCCGCGGCCGCAGAGCGCCCCATTTTCCAGGCGCCAGACCGCGCTCGTGGCCTTCCAATCCGAGCCGAGCTCGCCGCGCTCGAAGTTGTCGCGAAAGGTGGTGCTGAGGAGCGGCGATTCGCCGGGAGCGGACGGACGGGCGGCCGTGCTCTTGCCCTTTCGGCCGGCGTCTCCCCGCGTTTTCGCGGCGCGCGGGCGCGGCGTCTCAGCGCGAGTCGGCTGCTGATCGCGGCTAAAGCCGGGCGGATCCTCGGGCACACAGCCGAGCGCCGGAACCATCATCAGCAAGGGCAAGGTGCGGAGCACGCGGGGGGATGACTCTAGCGGAGCTGAGCTGGCCCGACCACCTATGCCCACACGAACGCGCGAGGCTCGGCTAACCTTCCCGCGATGCGCCCGGTGCTGTTCGAGATCCCGCTGCCGCGGCTGGCGCTGCCGCTCGGCGCCACCCTGGCCGTGCTCGCCCTGTTCGCGGCGGGGGTGGCCTGGTTCGGCTATCGGCGCCGCGCCTGGGATCTGCTGGTCGTCGGGGCTTTCGGCGCTGTTGCCGCGCTGGTGCTCGCGTTCGTCAACCGAGGTAGCACCTACACTCCGGGGCCGTTGCCGATCATGAGCTACGGCGCGCTCCTCGCTGCGTCACTCGCAGCCGGCTGGATCCTTACACTGCGCCTCGCCGAGCGAGCCGGCATGGCGCGGGACGTCGCCGCGCACGCCTACGTCGTGACCGCCATCGCGGGTCTCGTGGGCGCTCGGTTGCTTTACGTAGTCACCAATCCTGGCGAGTTCCAGAGCCTTGCCGAAATCGTGGCGCTGTCGAGCGGCGGTCTCACGGCTTACGGCGGCTTTCTCGGCGGCTTCGCCGGGGCGTGGTGGTCGCTGCGGCGACTGGGCGCGCCGTTCCTGCTCTGGGCCGACGCCGCCGTGCCGAGCGTCGCGCTCGGCCTCGCGCTGACGCGCGTCGGCTGTTACCTGCACGGCTGCGATTTTGGACGACCGCTCTCCGAGCAGAACGCCTCGCTGCTACGCAAGCTGGGCACCTTTCCGCGCTGGGCCGACGGCGTTCTGGCCGGCTCGGGCTCACCAGCGTGGGTGGATCACGTGCTGCGCAAGGGACTGTCGCCGGCGGCACCGAGCTCGCTGCCCGTCCACCCGACGCAGCTCTACGAGGCGCTCGTCGGTGTCGGTCTGTTCGCGCTCTCGCTCTTCTGGTTTCCCCGGCGCCGCTTCGCCGGCGAGCTCTTCTTGATCGTCGTGTTCGCTTACGGCGGGGCTCGCTTCATGCTCGAGCTCTTCCGCGACGACGCCGAGCGCGGTCTGTTCGGGCCAGCGCTGCCTGGCTTGTTGTGGGTCGCGCTCGGTCTGCTCGTTGCGGGCGCGTCCGTCGTCGTGCTCGGCCTCTCGCGTTCTCGGCGTGGCGTGACTGCGGTCGTCGTGGTCGCCTTCTGGGGTCTCGGGCTCTGGCTGGCCCGCTTCACGGCGTTCGGTCGCGAGGCCGCGATCGCGCTGTCGAGCGCTCAGTGGTTGGGCCTGTTCACGATGCTGGCCGTCGCCTACTACGGCTGGCGCGAGTCCAGGATTCCGGCGTCAGAGCTGACGCGGTAGCTCGAACTGGTAGCGCATCGTTTCTTCGCCGCGCACGCGCACGAGCAAGCGCCGCTCGTCGATGTCGCACACGGCGAAGGCGGCCGCGGCTCGCCCCGGCGCGTCGTCATCGAGGTTTTCGATCATGCTCTGCAGCGTGACGTAGGGGATGCCGTTGATGACGTCGAGGTGGTTCCAGTGCACGTGGCCGTTGAACACGGCCACGACCTTGTTGCTCGCCTCGATCACCTTGCGCAGTGCCTTGCGCCCGGAAACGCGACAGATGTGCGGCGCCTTCTCGAACCAGCGGTTGCCCTCGAGCCGCATGTCGCTGGCGGGGTGATGCATGAGCACGATGGCTGGCGCGTTGCACTTGGCCAGATCGGTAGCCAGCCAGGCGACCTGCTCCTCCGGTACATGGATGGCGACGTCTTTCTGCTCCACGGTACGCAGCACGGCGAAGTGCACTCCGCCGAAGTCACGGCTGTAGTAGAGCTCGTCGTCGTGCTGCCAGAGCTGGCGTAGATCCTGATCGCTCAGGTTCACCTGGTCGTGGTTGCCGGCCACGTGCAGGAGCTTGGCCTGCGCGCCCTGCAGCACGGAAACGAAGCGGCCGTACTCGGCCAGATCCTCGTCGCGACCCTTGTCTTCGATCGAGTCGCCCAGGTTGATCAGCAGCTCGGGTCGCTCCTCGCGGTTCAGTTGCTCGACCACGTTCGCCAGCAGCTCGGGCGCGCGGTGAGTCAGCTTGCGCAGCTTGCCCTCGTGATAGGCGTTGGGCCCGAAGTGCACGTCGGAGACGAGGGCGAAGCGCATGGCCGTTCCGTCGCAATACCGCGTGCGCGTCCGGCTTGCCACTGGGTGCGCGTCTCTGATTTTCGCCGAATTCAGCTTGGCGCGCCTGGCTCGCCGCCCGACCCTTGTCCCGGCCGCGGCGGACGGGCTAGCCTCGGGCCCGCGCGCTGCAAGAGCGTGCGATTTTGGAGGACTTCAAGATGATCGACGCGCTCCTTGGTGGTGTGACACGCGGCAGTCGAGCGCTCGGTTCGCTGGCGCTCGCGGCGCTCGTGCTGAGCTCGGCGGCTGCCTGCAAGAAGAACCAGGATGCCCAGACCGCGGGCTACCAGCAGGGGCAGCCCGGCGGCCAGCCCGCGCCCGGGACCCAGCCTGCGCCGGGTCAGCCCGCGCCGGCGCCCGGCCAGCCCGCGCCTGCGCCGGGAACGACGGCGCCAGCGCCGGGTCAGCCCGCGCCTGCGCCGGGTCAGCCCGCACCCGCACCCGGCCAGCCCGCGCCTGCGCCGGGAACGACGGCGCCAGCGCCGGGAACACCCGCGCCTGCGCCCGCTCCGGGTGGCAAGGCCACGCAGCTCGACGCCACCGCGGGAGCCGTGGTGCAGCCGATCCTCAACGAGCTGGCCAAGAAGGAGACCGTCGCTGGCGCGAAGCCCGTCGGTACCGCGCTGGTCGGCAACTTCGGCACGAACACGACGCTCGAGACGCAGGTCCAGCTGCAGCCGAACAAGTGCTACTCGGTCGTGGCCACGAGCTTGCCGCCGGTGAGCGAGGTCAACGTTCAGCTCATCGCCGTGGCGCCGATCCCCGGCCTGGCGCCAGTGCTGGCGGCGGACGGAGACACGGGCCCGAGCGCCGTGCTCGGCCGCAAGCCGAACTGCTACAAGTGGGCGCTGCCTCTGGCTGCTCCCGCCAAGGTGGTGGTGACGGTGACAGGTGGCAGCGGTCTCGCGGCCGCGCAGCTCTACGAAAAGTGAGATGCAGCGCACCCACCGACTGAGCACGGCTCTGCTCGGCGCGACGGCGATCGTTGCGCTGCTTTCGTGCAAGAAGGTGGCGCGCCAGATCCTCGAAGAGGGCTCGAAGAGCGAAGCTCCGGGCGCCGCTGACAAGCCGGCGGCGCCCGTCGGTCCCGTGTCGATCACCTGGGAGCAGCCCTACAAGCTCGTTGCCCAGGGCGTGAAGGGCGAGGCCACCTTCTTCGTCACCAGGGACACGGACAAGCCGCCGCTGCGCCTGCAGTCGGCGTTCCACGAGTTTCCGACGGGTACCAAGGTCAAGATCGGGAGCGAGCAGGGCGTCGTCAGCCAGAGCGGCTTCTTCTCCACGCTCGTCGACATCAAGCCCGCCGTGGTCAAGCAGAGCCTGGCGGACCTGAAGGGCCCGGTGGATCTCGATCTCGAGCTCAGCATCGAGGTTCCCGGTGCGCAGCCGATCACCAGCAAGCTGCAGAAGCAGGACGTCAAGGACGGCGTTCGCTTCGCCCTGCTCAAGGCGCGCGACGGCGGAGTGACGTTCGCCAGCAGCGGCGACGAGGCCGCCGCGAAGCCGCGTGGCGTGGCGGTGCTCAGCGGCTACTCGGATCTCGAGTTCCTCGGTAGCGCCCAGACGTTGCTCGAGGTCGACTGGGTGGCCATCGCCGAAGATCAGAAAGAGCCGCGCACGACCAAGCAGTGTCAGTTCAAGGAAGGTCCGTCGACGCTCAAGCTGTTCGACTCCAGCGCGGTGATCGTCGAGCGGCGCAGCGGCAAGGTCGTGGCCGAACAGACGCTGAAGGCGAGCGACGAGTGCCCGATGTTCGCGCTCGTCGACAAGACGGACAACTCGACCAAGAACAGCGTCGCACAGAAAGACGTCGTGGCCTGGGCCCGCGCCGAGCTCGCCAAGGCCAGCAAGTAGCGTCAGAGCTCGGAGCGAAAATTCAGCATCATCGGCCGCGAGCCTGCCGCGCGCAGCGGCGGTGGATCGACCGTGAAGCGGTTGCGGCCGATGACCAGCAGCGTGATGCCGCCCGCCGTCATCAGCGCCGCGCCACCGAGAATGCTGACGATCGCGACCTTGTCGCCCGTGTCCCTGTTTTCGAAATTGCCACTCATGGCCGTCACGGCCAAGCCAAGCAGGAGGACGGAGCCGCCACCGATCGTGAGGCCCATGCCGAAACCTCGAGCGAGGCGGCTACCGGGGTCGACGTAGACGCTGGTGTCGCGCCGGAGCTCGAGCTCACGTCGCGCGACGCGCAAACCAGTGCCGCCTGGGGGCTCGACGTTGATCTGGTACCGGCCGGGCCAGACGATGATCTGGCAATCACCGCTGCACGAGCCTGCGGCAGGGGGCTCGCCATCCACCCATGGATCCTGGCTCAAATAAAGGACGCGATAGTTGAGGTCCGGCCGGGAACCTCTCAGGGTCAAGCGCAGCGGAGGATACTGCGGGTACGGATAGGCGGAGGGAGCCGGAAACGGGGGTTGCGCTTGTGGTGGAGGCGTCGTCGCATGCGCTGCGGAAACCGAACAGAGCGCCGCCGCGACCAACGCGAACGCAAGAGCCATCCCGCTGCCACCGACCGACGTCATGTTTCGAGCATAGCTCGATTGCGGCGGAAAACCGAAGAGCTACGGCTGTACGGGCGGCGTGCGCCCGGCGCCTACCCCCACCAACCCACTAGCTGACGCGGAGCAGAACCGCGACGAAGGCGAAGACTCCGACCAGCAACAGGATCGCGGCCAGCGGCTGGACCATGGTGTGGGCCGGCTTCTCGCCCATCCCCGCGACCTTGGAGAAGTCTGGGCTGCACAGGTAATGGGTTGCCGAGTAGTACTGGCGGAGCGAGATGGCGCAGGCGATCACGCCGGCGCCGATCAGCGCCAGGCAAAGGTAGCGCGGTGCCTCTGGCAGCACGGCAGGCTTCACGCCGCGAGTGTGACCGAGGTGTACCAGCACCTGAAACATGGTGAAGCCGAACCCGATCATCGACACGGCCGTCCTCAGCCAGGCCATCATCGTGCGCTCGAGCGCGAGGCGCGTGCGGATCCAGGCGAAGTGAGTGGTCACCTCGGCCTTCACGTCGAAGCGCGGAACGTCTCTCGCGGGCGTTTCGGGGACGTCGTGCTCGCCCGTGCTCGATCGCGACACCATCGAGTGAAGCGTAGCGTCGCCGAGCCGGAGGGACACCGCGTGATGTCCCGGATCGGGCGCGGCTCATTCCCCTGCGGAAACTCCAGCACTCACCTCTTGCGGGCGCGGGCGATGAGGAAGATCAGGGCGGGAGCACCGAGCGCGGCCGTGATCACGCCGACGGGCAGCTCGCGGCCCGGCACGACGCTGCGCGCGATGGCGTCGCAGGTGACGAGGAAGGCGCCGCCCGCGATGAGAGAACCGACGAGCAGGCGCGTCGGGTTCGAGCCGAGCACGAGCCGCACGAGGTGCGGGACGAGCAGGCCGACGAAGGCGATCGGGCCGCACCAGGCGACGCAGGCGGCGACACCGAGCGAGCCGGCGATCAGGATGAAGAGGCGCAGGCGGCGGACAGCGACGCCGTGGGCGTGGGCCACCTCTTCACCGAGCGCGAAGCTCGACAGCGCGCGGCTCGAGCCGAGCAGGAGCACGGCGCAGACTGCGGCGGCAGGACCGATGATGCCAACGCCGCGGTAGCCGACCTGCGGCAGCTGTCCGAGCGACCAGCGCGCGGAGGCGACCAGTGCGCGGCTGTCGGCGACGTAAGTGAGGCCGCTGGCGAGCGCGCTCGCGGCGAGCGTGACGGCGATGCCGGCGAGCAAGACGTCGCTGACTGCGGCGCGCCCCGAGCTCGAGACGGCCGCGACGAGCAGGCTGGCGATCAAGGCGCCGGCGAAGGCGCAGAGCACACTGGCGGGGATGGTCGCGGCGCCTTCGAGATCGAGCGTGAGCGAGAGCAGCGCGCCGAGCGTGGCGCCGGCGGTGGTACCGATCGTGCTCGGCGTGGCCAGCGGATTGCCGAACAGAACCTGAAAGGCGGCGCCCGCCAGCGCCAGCGTGGAGCCGACCAGCGCGCCGACGAGGACGCGCGGCACGCGCAGCTGCCAGAAGATGAAGCTACCGCGCTCACCTTCGAGCGGTGCGCCCACCAGCGTTGCGGCGACGAGCAAGAGCAGGCTGGCGGCGATGAGCAGGAGCCAGCGACGGGTCACGGCGTGGGCTCCTCGGCTTCGATCAAAGGCACGACGAAGCGGCGATGACCGGCTTGAAAGGATCCCATGGCGATGCCGAAGAGCTCGCCGAGCTTGCTGTCGAGCGCGGCGTCCGCGTAGTGCGTCTCGAACCGCGTGGAGCCGCCGCTCAGGCCGAGCAAGCGCAGCTCCGCGGCGCGGCCAGCGTGCGCCAGGAGATTCACGTCGTGCGTGACACAGACGACGCCCAGGCCCTGACGCCAGAGCTCACCGAGCAAGCGGTAGGTCTCGGCCTGGTGACCCGGATCGAGGTGATTGGCGGGCTCGTCGACGAGCAGGATGCCGGCCTCCTGCGTGAGCAGCGCGGCCAGCGCCACACGCTGGCGCTCACCGCCCGACATGCGGTCGATGCGCGTGTCGGCGAGCGCCTCGGCGCGCAGGCGTTCGAGCGCCGCGAGGGACGCCTTGCGAGCCTGAGCGCGCGATTCGTCGAAGCGGTAGCGCGCGGCGGTCACGATCTCGAGCGCAGTCAGTGGCTCGCTCGGAGCGAGCTGTTGAGGCAGCCACGCAACGCGCGCGGCGCGCTCGCGGCCGTGCAGACTGGCGCTGGGGCGGCCGTCGATGGTGACCTCGCCGGAGCTCGGCGCGATCAGGCCCAGCGCGGTGCGCAGCAGGCTGGTCTTGCCGGCGCCGTTCGGGCCGACGACCGCGACGAACTCGCCGGAGCGAACGCTGAAGCTCACCTCGCGCAAGAGCGCTCGCCCGCGGATGACGACCGATACCGCGCTGAGCGAGAGCTCGGTCACGGCAGGACCCCCAGGCTCTTGAGCTCGGCGTGCAGGCGATCGACGAGCTTCAAGATGCGCGGGCCGTTGGCGAACGCTTCGGCGACCGCGATCGGGCGAACGCGCTGCTTCTTGACCGCTGTCAGGCCGCTGAGCGCTTGCCAATCGGTGAGGTAGGCGGGGCCGCGCGCTTCTTCTCCCGGCCGCAGCAGGACGAGGATCGCGTCGGGATCGAGCTCGAGCACGCGCTCCTGTCCGATGCGCGGCTCACCCTGGTACGCCGTGGGGACGGCGTTGCGCGCGCCCGCCGCGTTCAGCGCCGCGCCGTGCAACGAGTTTTTGCGCACGAACCAGATCTCGTCGAGCTTGCCCGGCTCGTAGCCGAGCACGAGCAAGACGCGCGGTCCCGTCGCCGGCTCGGGCACGGCGAGGCGGCGATGCAGCTCCTGCGCCAGCGCTGCGCCCTCCGCCTTGTGGCCGACGCGCTCGCCCAGCGTGGCGATGCCAGCCGCGACCTCGTCGAGTGTGAGCCAGGGCAAGAGCAGCGTGGGCGCCAGCGCCTCGAGCTCCTTCTGCCGCGCGCTGCCGCCGCGCTCGCTCACGATCAGCGTCGGGGCAAGGCGCGCGATGGCCTCATAGTTCGGCGTGATGCTGGTGCCGAGCCGGGGCAGCGCGAGCGCCTCGGGCGGGTAGTTGCAGTAGTCGCTGATGCCGACGACGAGCTTGCCCGCGCCGACGGCGAAGAGCGTCTCGGTGATGGCCGGCGCCAGCGACACGATGCGCGGTGTGCCGGCGTCGGCGGCGGGCGCCGGCGCCCGCGACTGGCAGGCTCCCGCCAGCGCCGACAGCAGAAACAGGCGGACGAGTGCGCGCCGATCGCAGGGCATTTCAGGCTCGGGAGCGGCGCGATTTGGCGCCCTCGCCTGCGCTCGCGTTGCGCTCGTGCACGATGCGCAGGCCGTCCAGCGTCAGATTGGGGTCGATCTGGCGCACCTTCTTGGTGTGCGGAGCGACGAGCGCGGCCAGGCCTCCCGTCGCGATCACCTGGCAGGGGAAGCCGAGATCTTCTTCGAGCCGCTCGATCATGCCGTCGACCATGGCCGCGTTGCCGTGCACGACGCCCGACTGCAGCGCGTGCGTGGTGTTGCGGCCGAGCACGCGGGGCGGCTCGTTGATCTCGATCGGCTTGAGCTTGGCGGCGCGCGAGAGCAAGCCTTCGAGCGCGACCTGCACGCCGGGCACGATCACTCCGCCCAGGTACTCCCCCTTGGCCGAGACGCAGTTGAATGTCGTCGCCGTGCCGAAGTCGACGACGATGGCGGCGCTCTGCAAGCGTTCGTAGGCGGCGATGGCGTCGACGATGCGATCGGCGCCGACCTCGTGAGGGTTCTCGTAGAGCACGGGCATGCCTGTCTTCAAGCCCGGACCGACGATCAGCGGCTCACGCGCGACCGCGGCGCGAACCGCCTGCGTGAGCACGTGTGTCAGCGGTGGCACCACGCTGCACAGGATGCTGGCGTTGATCGCGCTCGGCTGTACGCCGCGCATGCTCAGGAGCTCGCGCAAGAGAACGGAGAACTCGTCTTCCGTACGCGAGCGATCGGAGGAGACGCGGAAGGTGTGGGCGAGCTCCTTGCCCTGGTACAGGCCGAAGACCGTGTTGGTGTTGCCGATGTCGACCGCGAGCAGCATGGGACTCACTTGCCGGCATTTACCCGCACTTTGCGGATGACGTCACCCTCCGCGACGTCGTTCCAGGGCCCCTCGGCCCGGCCGATCAGGCTGTACTCGCCGTCGAGGTGGGGAAAACGGCCGAGCGCGACGAAGATCTGGCTCGAGCCGGTATCGCGTCCGCCGAGCGCCATGCCGACGCCGAGCTCCGGAAACGGCAGCGGCGCCGTCTCGCAGCGCAGCGGCGGGCCGCCGGACGAACCGAAGCCGTCGCCCAGGCGATCGCCGAACTGAGCCACGAAGCCGGGCACGACGCGGTGGATGGCCATGCCGTCGTAGAAGCCGCTCCTGGCGAGCTCGACCACGTGCGTCACGGCCACGGGTGTGAGCTCCGGATCGAGGTTCAGCTTCAGCGCCGCCCCACTATCGAGCTCGAGCTCGAGCACCGCCGGCGTGCTCAACAGGCGCCCGAGCTCGTCCGGTCCCGCGGCGGCCGGCTGGAACTCGCCGCAGGTGCGGTGTTTGTCGCCGAGCAGGCGGATGGCGCGCTCGGCGTGCTCGCGCAGGCTCGGTAGATCGCTGCTGCAGCTCTTTTCGAGCCGGCTCTTGAAGCCGAGCAGCTGCAGCGCCGCCGCGGCGTCCATCAGCGCGCCGCGCGTCTCGAGCTCGAACGTCTTGTCGGTGGCGTCGAAGGCGGAGCCGAGCGCGGCGATGACGTCGGGGTGAGGCGTGCCCTCGCTGCCCGCGCGCTCGGGGTAGCGAGCCAGCACGCCCGCGGCCGTGGCCACGTCGCCGGTCGTCTTCGAGCGCAGCGCCTGCGCGAGCAGCGCCGCCGCGCCCTCCGTCTCGGGGTGCCCGCCGAGCAGGTTGAGCGCGCGCTGCCTGACGACCGCGTCGGGCGCGGCGACGAGCTCGCGGAAGCGCGTCAGCCGCGGTCCTTCGAGCTTGCCCTGATCGAGCACGGTCAGCGTCGCGAGCTTGCCCTGGCGTCCTTCCGGATCCGGATCACACGCGCGCAGGCGAGGACTCAGCGTGGAGCGGCCGGCGAGGAGCGCCGCCGCCCGGCAGCGCAGCGCGACCGCTCGCCGGCGCTCCGCGGGCGCGTCCGAGAGCGGCGACTCGGCGAGGGCACCGAGAGGCTCCGCCATGTCGCGTATGGGTGGGCGCAGCGCTTCGAGCACGGCGATCCAGATGCCGTGCTCGCTTGCGCTCGGCGCGGTGGGCAGTGCGGCGAGCAGTGCACGCAGCGCCTTCTGGCCGGGCTCGTTCATGCGGCCCAGGCTGCGCGCCGCCTCGGCGCGCTCGGCGACCTCGAGGTCGCGGTTCTTGACGGCTTCGCCCAGGGTGACGGCCGCCTCGTCACCGGCGGAGGCCAGCGCGCGCAGCGCCAGCGAACGTCGCACGCCGCTGCCCGTCAGCGCCTGGCGCGCGACCTCGAGCAACCGCGTCTGCACGGGCGGACCGAGCCCGGACAGGCGAGTGAAGGCGAAGAGCGCGTGCTCGATCGGCGCGTCGGGACGGCTGGCCGCGTCCAGCAGGGCCACGAGCGAGCTGTCGTCGAGTCGGCCCTTGCGCGAGGCGATCTGGCCGAGAGCGAGCGCGGCGCTTTCGGCCAGGGCCCGCTCGGCGTTGAGCCAGGCGCGCAGCGAGCGCTCGGCGTCGGCGCTGCCACAGCGAGCGAGCGCGTCGGCGATGGCCGTCACGGGGTCGAGCGTCGTGCTCGAGATCGCGTGTTTCGTGCTCAGCAGCGACGCCGCGCGCAGCGTGAGCGCGCGGACGATCTCCGCTTCTTTCTCGCGGCAGGCGGAGCCGAGACCATAAGCGCTGAAGGCGACGACCTCGGGATCCTCGTCCGCCAGGCTGCGGAGCAGGGCGCCCTGGGCGCGTGCGCTCGCC
>DATLIL010001123.1:0-2730 GCA_035539475.1 Polyangiaceae bacterium | reverse complement strand
CCCACGGAGTGGTGGACGGATGACAAGCCATGCCCCGACGGCGCGGAGCTCAAGGGTTCGGCGCCGCCGGCCGGCGCCTGGGTGGCTTGCCAGCGGGGGAACGCCCTGCACGGCCCGAAGACGACGTTTCACAGGAACGGGCAGCGCGCGCGTTCGGAGGTCTACTACCGCGGCAAGCAGCACGGGCGCTTCACTCTCTGGCACGACACGGGCGTGGTGGCCGAGGAGGGGCGCTACCAGAACGGAGTGCTCGAAGGCCGTTTCGTCCGCAACTACCCGAGCGGCACCAAACAGATGGAAGGCGAGTACCGCGGTGGCAAAGAAAGCGGTGTCTTCAAGAGCTACAGCGAGGACGGCGCGCTGGTGGAGGAGGTCGAGTACAGCGAAGGCAAGAGACACGGCATGACTCGAGCATTCCACGAGGACGGCAAGGCTCGTGAGGAGATCGAGTACGCGGGCGGCATGCGTCACGGCACCGCCCGCACTTTTTATCCCGGCGGCCAGAAGCACAGCGAGGGTAATTACGCCAACGACGAACAGGTCGGCGTCTGGCGTTCGTACCGTGAAGATGGCAAGCCGCTCGACGAGATACAGTTCGCAGCCGGCAAGAAGGATGGTGCCACAGCCCGCTGGTATCCGAACGGGATCAAGGAGCTCGATGGCAGCTACAAGGCCGACAAGAAGGACGGCACCTTCAGCTACTACACGGAAGAGGGAGAGCTCACGAAGACGGAGCAGTACAAGGACGGGAACCTGATCGGGGCAAAGGTGCCGACCAGCAACAAGGCTCCAGGTACAGCACCTCGCTGACGACAAGCCCTTGCTGGCTTGCGCAAGACGTCAGAGCGTGCCTCCGCTATCGGAGTAACAGGGCAGGTGCCCCTTGCTACAGCATGCGATCAGCCGAACCCACGGCCGACATACATTTGCCGTTTTTCTCCATGGAGAGCGAGTTGCCTCCTCTATAGAGAATTGTAGAAACGGGTTGGTCCAGCGGATCGTTTGCTCAACCCAAGTGATCCGGCCGGCTGAGTTCAGTCGGCCGAATCTCTTTGTGCGACGTCAACGATGCAGCGGGAATGCTGTCGTCGCGTCGGGTCAGGGTACTGAATCGAGCGCGCTTACGAGTTGCCTACCGCGCCGAATTTCCAGTGTCTCTCGATAATCGTGGCGTTCTCCATTCCCATGGGTCACCCGGCGAGATGGAGAGTGGGCAACGGCGTGGGCAACAGTTGTCGAGCCGCGCGCAGCTGCTTGGTCTCATGGTGTCCCATATCGGTCTTCTCCTTCGGCGCGGGCGCGTTTGCTCCCGTCATAAAGACCAAAGGCACAAGAGGCGCCGTCGCGGGGACACAGCAGGCGCTGATTGGGGACGAGTAGCATGGCTCCGTCTTGAGCGATCAACAGGCCGGAGCGTGCTCGCGCTTCCCAAACGAAGCTAACCTGCATGAGCTGTCCGGACGGAGCGCTCGAGCTCCCGGTACTTCGACCCACGAGCGCTCGATCGCGGATTCATGAGTTTCGAGGCTCGGCTCGGGGTGCTCTTCCTCGGAGCCCAGGCGAGGTGCAAGGCCACGTCTCTGCAACTCCGGTGTCGCAGAGACGTGGCAGCCCCAGGGCCCGACGACCTCCGCCAGGGCTATGTTGCCTCGGGTCCGTGTCGCGGAGTCACGATCGTGCCCCAGTGGCCGCAGTCGGTGTTCGTGACAAAGCCCTCATGCCATTGCCCCGTGTCCGGTCCCGGATTTGCACTCTTGACCTTCGTCTCGGAAGCAGAGCCGCCGTTGGTGAAACAAATCCACTGAAGGTGAGTCATGTCGGAAGCTGCCCTTCCACGAATAGGGGGACGGCGCGGACTGCGGTTCGTCACCTCGGACGCGCGGGAGCTGCTGGCCGAGCTCCGCGCCCTCGAACCCGAACGCGCCCAGGACGTCGTGCAGGCGCTCGAAGCCCGCGCCGATCGCTTCACCAGGCAGGCGCAAATACGGTTCGGCCTGCTGTGCGCTGCCTTGATCGTTCTCTACTGGGCCGGCGCCTACGTCGTGAAGCGCGCCACGCCCCACGACGAATCGACCCACAAACGTCGCCCTCGTTTCCCGAGACCCAGGCCCGTTCGAGGGGCGTCGTGAGGGTGAGCTTCGCCAGGGCGCTCGCGCATCGCTTGTGGTCGGGGCTCACCAGCACGACGCTCGTCGAACGTGCGAGCGGCACGCCGGCGCCGCGCGACGTCCGGTCCTCCAGTTCGCCTTCACAGCCTGCGGCGGGCGCGAAGAGCTCGCGAGCGGGCTCTGTGAACCAGTTCGAGATGCAACAATCCGTCCAGCGCTTCACCGGCGGCTTGTTGGATCGCACCAGCGACGCCGCTGAGCCCCTGCTCAAGTCGAAGGACGCCGAGATCCGGCGGCACGCGTTGAGACGCGGCGCGCTCTACGTCTCGTCCGCCCTGGACATCGCCTCGGGTCCGCTGCCAGAGGTCAACGTGCTCGACATGGTCGTGTTCGTCACGTTGACCCGGAACACACTCGAGCGCTACTGGATGCCCAAGGTATTCGGCGACGACGCGCTGCCCCTGCTCGAGGCCTTCAAGGAGTCGGAGCGGGAGGCCTGGGACCTTGCCTCCGCCCTGCTCTCGAACGAGCAGAAGGCTCAGCTGCACACCTTGATCGACTCATGGCTCGAGCGTCACCCGGACAGCATTTCTGTCGCGATGGTCCGCTTCGGTGAGTTTGC
>DATLIL010001122.1:0-2914 GCA_035539475.1 Polyangiaceae bacterium | reverse complement strand
ATCGACAACATCGCTGCCGCGTTCCCGAACGCGCTGCTCGTGCTCCAGAAGCTGCTCCCGCGCAGCGACGGTTCCGGCGCGCAGGTCACGGACTGGAACGCGAACTACCACGACGACGTGGTGACTGCGGCGCAGGGCCGCAGCGTGAACATCATCAGCGACGACACGATCGCGACGCTGCCGGGGGTCACCTACGTCGACAGCGTGCACCCGAACGTGGCGGCCGAGGCGGCGATCGGCGCAGCGATGGAGGCCGCTCTGCGCGGCTGGGCCGGCATCTAACGGGGCGGGGGGCGAGAGTGAATCAGACTCAGAAATGGATTGCCGGCGTTGTGGGGGTGCTGGCCGCAGCCCTCGTCAGCGGCGGAATCGCGTGGGCTCAGGACACCCAGGGTGACCTCGAGCGCCTGGACGAGCGCACCCGAGGCATCGAGGAAATGCGCCGGGACGTCGCTGCCATCCAGCGGGACGTGGCGCGAATCTGCGGTCATCTCGGAATCGACGAGTAGACGTATGAGCAAGCTAATCAGCAGCGTTTCGTGGCCCCAGGCAGTGGTGCTTGTGGCCCTTGTGGGAGGCGCGGTGTGCGCGTCGATTTGGGCCCCAGAGGACGTCCGTGGCGCCCTCGTCGGGCTCCTGACGGCCATCGCCGGATGGCTGAGGGTGCAGAAGTAATGACCCGTTGCTACGCGTGTGGAGGGCCTGGCTGTACGCGCTGCCGCCTCGCCTGGGCTGGATGCGTGGTGGCTGCTGCCATCGCAGCCCTGAGCCTTCTGGACGGCTGTGGGGCCTCCCAGGCGACCCGGGCGGCCTACGGCGTCGAGGCTGCTCGCTGTATGGCGAACGAACGCGAGATTGAGACCCGCGAGGGCACGACTCGCGAGGAAGACCTGGAGGCCCTCGAGCTCGAGCGCGCGCGCTGCAGCGAGGCCCTTCGTCGCATCGAGGCGGGTGAGTGATGGACGCTGCGAAGATTGCCCTCGAGTTCGCGAAGGCGCTGGCGGAGGCGACTCCGATGCTCTTCGAGCTCTGGCACAAGCTAGGCGAGCGGGACGCGTTCCTTGCTGCCGTCGACTCCATGCTTGCCGTCGAACGCAAGCGTGTGGACGAGGCCATTCGTCGAAAGCACGAGGGGTAACACACGCAAAATAGTGTGAAGTCAAAACCCAAGACCTTTTGTGACGGCGTCAATCTCCCGGAGGTTGGCGCCGTTCTTGTTGACCCCCAGGGCATCACCTGGCGAGTGCACCACCGCAGGCCCGCCTTCCGCCGTGAAACCGTGGGCCTCTACACCACCCAGCGTCTGCGTGACTGCGTCCAGCTCAGGCCGACCGGGGGACACGACCTCAAGCTCGTGGTGAGTGCGGAGGACGTGAGCGGCTGGGAGGTCTTGTGATTCGCATTCGGCGCACGACCGACCTCGAGCTCGTCGCGAAGCTGGACCGCATCTGCTTCCCCGCCGACGAGCCTGTGGGGTTCGCGCTCAATCGCTTCTGGTGGGTGGCGACGAGGGACGGGATTCCAGTCGCCTACGCGGGCGTCAGCGCCATCCTGGACAGCGACCTGCTCTACCTCTGCCGCTGCGGCGTCGTGCCCTGGGCACGCGGCCTGGGGCTCCAGCGAAGGCTCATCCAGGCGCGGGTCCGCCTTGCCCGGAAGTTCAAGCTCGAGCCCATCACGGACACGCAGCCGGGCAACTGGGCGAGCGCAAACAACCTCATCGCCTGCGGCTTCCGGATGTACGAGCCCGGGTATCGGTGGGCCGGTGATTCCTGGTGTTACTGGAGAAAGGCGTGAAGCGCATTGGAAAGCTCCTGGTCATTCCCGACGCTCACGCTCACCCGGACTACGACAATGGCCGGTTCGACGCACTCGGGAAGTTCATCGCGGACGAAGCTCCAGACGTGATTGTGAGCCTCGGGGACTGGGCTGACATGCCCTCCCTCGGCCACTACGACAAGGGCAAGCGGAAGGCAGAGGGCCGCCGATACACCCGCGATGTCGAGGTCACCCAGGACTCCCTCGCTCGACTGCGCAGCAGTGGCCGGGCCGCCTACGTGCGCGCCAAGAAGTTCATCGTCCTCGGCAACCACGAGGCACGCATCGACCGGGCGACGAACGAGGACCCCGAGCTCCACGGCGCCATCAGCACGCGTGACCTGGGGTTCGAGGATGCCGGCTGGGACGTCACGCCCTACCAGGAAGTCCTCTCCCTCGCTGGCTGGTCGTTCTCGCACCACTTCGCCGCCGGCGTCGGCGGGCGCCCGGCATCGACGACTAACGCCATGCTCAAGGCGACGCACTGCAGCGCCATCGCCGGGCACAAGCACACGCTCGAGCACGGGCTCACGACTCGCCCCGACCGCACGCGCATCCACTCCATCATCGGCGGCTGCTTCACGCATCACCGCGCCAAGGAGGACTGGAACCGCGGCAGCGAGCACCTCTCGTGGAACGGCGTCCTGGTCCTCCACGACGTCGCTGACGGCGACTGCGGGGAGATGCGGATGGTCACCCAGGCTCGCCTGCGGAGGGCGTACGGATGACCGAGCTGGCCTCCTGGGCCGAGGCGACGGTCTGCATGACCGACTGGTCAGAGCTCGCCTACGAGGCCGAGCACGCTGCGCGCGAAGGGGATGCCGCAGAGGCATGGCGCTGCGCAGTGAACTCCAAGACGGCGCTCGAATGGGCGTCGCTGCTCGCTCTTCTCTGGCTACTGGAGGACTGAATGGAGCTCCGTTTCGACCAGCTCGGGTCAACCCGCCCGCGCACAGTGCCCATCCGCGGCATCGTCCTGCACTGGACCGGCGGCATTCGCCCGCCAAGCGGCGTCTTCGAGACGCTGCGCAACCGCAAGGGGCCGCGCTCCCCGGATGGCCTCTCCGTGCACTACGTCGTCGGCGTCGACGGCGAG
>DATLIL010001121.1:0-15056 GCA_035539475.1 Polyangiaceae bacterium | reverse complement strand
TCATAGGTCGGCGCCGATCGCTACGAGCCTCGCTACTTGCGAGCTGGTCTCGAACATCTCGCCGTGTTCGGCCTCGAGCTCGGGATCTACTGGTTCGACCCCGACACCAACGTCGTCGATTGGCAGTTTCCGGACCTGCAGTCGAAGCTGATGCATCGAGAGGGTTTTCGTTTCGACGACAACCTGATGCAGACGAACTACGTCTTTCATTCGTTCGCCGGCGCTACGCACTACGTCGTGTCGCGCGCGAACGGCTTCGGCGTGGCAGGCTCCTTCGCTTCAGCCGTGGCCTCGTCTGCGTTCTACGAGCTGGTCCTCGAGTGGAAAGAGATCGTCAGCTTCAACGACCTGATCGTCACGCCTTTCGGCGGCAGCGCGATGGGCGAGTTCTTCTATCACCTTGGAAACTATCTCGGTAGCGAGCCGGTGCCCGCCAGCCGCAGCTTCGTGGGCTACGCCGCGCAGGGTGGAGCACGGGGAATCGTCGGCGGCCCACGCCTGCTGCATGACGCCATCGACGACCCCGCGTCGCCGCCCTGGATCCAGCCCGACAATCTTGGGCTTTCGACCGCGTACGCTCATCGCTTTCGCGTCATGTTCGCGCGGGATACGTTTCGCGGCTCGAGCTCACGGCTCGACGGATTGCTGGCAGCGGACGGGGAGTTCGAGCTCGCGGCCATGCCGGGCTTCCTCCGCCCGGGCCGTTTCGGACTCTGGTACACGAACGGTAACTTCACGTCGTTCAACGCGCGGCTCGGCTACGAGAACGGTTCGCGCGAGGTCGAGCTCGATTTCGACGCGCACTTCGTTGGTTGGTACGCGCAGGACCTACGCGCCCTGAGCGACGGCGTCAGCGGACACGCGCACGAAGCGTCGTTCGGTACCGGCATGCACTACGTCGATCGCATCCTCTTTGGGGAGCGCGATCAGTACGGCATCATTCATCTGGCTCGCGCCGGCCAGAAGCTCTGGCTGCGCTCCGAGCCCTTGCGGTTCGAGCTCGCCGTGGACGCTTCGCCCGATTTCGCCTCGGTCAAGTCGCAGGCCTACGACGAGTACGCCGCCCGTTTCGGGCGTGAAGGCACGAAGTCGTCGCTCTTGCGCCACGGCTATTTCCACGGCTGGGGCCTCTCGGCGGGGGCCTCGGCAAAGCTCGGCGTGGGCCCGGTCGAGGTCGGGGCCCGCGCGCGCCACGGGCGTTACGAGGCCATAGACGGCGCGGAGCGAGTGCAG
Organism: Polyangiaceae bacterium; assembly: GCA_035539475.1. Lineage (GTDB taxonomy): Bacteria > Myxococcota_A > Polyangia > Polyangiales > Polyangiaceae > PMG-095. The sequence continues at coordinate 13,823 of DATLIL010001121.1, read as the reverse complement.
GAAGAAGTGACGAGCGAGCCCGACGGCAGCGAGACGATCACCGAGGTCGGCGCCAGCGTGGGCTTCGAGCCCAAGGACGCGCCGATCGTGACGGAGCTCGAGTACGCTCGCACCAGCCGTAACAGTGCGCTCTCGTGGCTCAGCGCCTCGCGCACCTGGCGCCGCTTCACGGCCGCGGTCGGGGTGCGGTTTTGAGGTCGCTGCTCCCGGTGCTGGCGCTCATGGGCTGTGCACCGCTTGCCAGCCTGCGACCCGCCGGAGAACTCCAGGGCGCTGGAAGGAGCTACGAGGTTGGCGCGGGCTACGTAGCGCTCGGACCGCGCCCCTACGTGATCGAGGACTGGCAGTACACGGGCCAGGTCTGGGGGACTCTGGCGCTCAGCCGTTCCTGGGAACTCGCGGCCGTTGGTGCTTTCGACGAGGTGGCCGCGGCTGGAGGCGGGGCGCTGCGCTGGACTCCGTTGCACTTGCATCGCTTCGCCGCCGGCACGGAGGTCGAGATCGGGTATGCGTGGGCAGGGTTCGCGCTCCCGATCGCCGCACAGCCGCTGGATGGACTTTGGCTCTACACCGCGCCGCGCGTCGGTACTCAGGGGATCCACGCGACGCCGGCGTTGCCAGTCGGCATCAGCCTCGAGACCCTACCGGGGTGCATGGTGCGCGCCGAGTGGCAGACGAGCTGGGCGCAGTTTTACGCGTACCAGCGTCGTACTCATCTCGCGGTGGGCATTGCGTACGCCTGGTGACCGTCGCTGCTTGCTTGGTCGCGCCATAGCAAAATGGCCAACACCGCCACCCAGAGCAGGAACGCGCCGATGTTGATTCGCTCCAGCAGCCCGAGCCACGGCGTGGGCTCTCCGCGGCCCAGCCCGGGCGCCACGACCGACGTCAGGACGCCGAACACGAGCATGGCCAGCAGCGTGGCGATCGAGTAGCGCCGGAACGACTGGCCCCGGATCGACGCGCCGATCCCTACGATGGCGAAGATGAAGAGCACCATCACGCCGGTGAGGGCGATGTGCAGGAGATCGGCGGTGACGTTTCCCCCGGAGCCACGGCCCGAGCAGACCAAGAGTTGAGGGGCGGCTCACGGCCGCAACGCCACTTTGATCACGCCCTGACGGCGTTCCCCGAAGACCGCGTAGGCGTCTTGAATCTCATCCAGAGTGAAGCGGTGGGTGATGAGGGGAGTCAGGTCGATGCGCCTGGTGCGCACGAGTTCCATCAGGCGCCGTATGCGTTCTTTGCCACCAGGGCACAGCGTGGTGACGATGCGGTGGTCGCCGAGTCCTGCGGCGAACGCATCGTAGGGCATCTGCAACTTGCCCGAGTAGACGCCAAGGCTGGACAGCGTGCCGCCCGGGCGCAGACTGCGAAGGCATGTTTCGAAAGTTTGCTGAGTTCCGAGCGCTTCGATAGCGACGTCGACGCCTCCACCTGTCAGAGACTTCACGCGGGCGACCACGTCTTCGTTGCGGTAGTCGATGACGACATCTGCGCCCATTCGCCTGGCCATCTCGAGCCGGGTTTCGTCGCCGTCCACGCCAATCACGAGGGACGCTCCCATCAGCTTGGCGCCGATCGTCGAGCACAGGCCGATGGAGCCCTGTGCGAGGAGCCTCTCCTTCGCACCCCTCGGGTCGCGGTGCTGACAACGTCGTGACGCCGTTCCGCGGTCAGGCCCCCAAACGGGCGAGCGGCGGCGCACGGTTCGCGCAAAGGTCGGGCTTGGCGCAAACCCTGCGTTGGAGGAGTGGGGTTCGTGAGAAGGCGCCGTGTGAAAGGCCGTGGCACGACGCATGCAACGGGGCGATCATGCAATCACCGCTGCAGATCACGTTCAGGGGTTGTCCGAGTTCCGACGCCGTAGCGGATCGGATTCGTTCCAAGGTGGCCAAGCTCGAGCAGCACTTCGGCCGCATCACCAGCTGCAAGGTCGTGATCGAATCGAACCAACATCACAAGACCTTTCGCGTCAGCGTCGATCTCATGATCCCCGGCGCCGAGATCCTGGCCAGCCACGATCCCAGTCACGGCAGCGCGAACGAAGACCTCTATGTTGCGATCCGGGACGCCTTCGACGCCGTCGATCGTCGGCTCCAGGAGCGGGTCCGTCAGCGGCAAGAAAGGCGCGAAGCGTCGTGAAGCCGAGGGCCTGAGTGGTAAGGGGTGTAGAGCGCTGGCCGCGATGGTAGCGACTTTTCGCGGAAGCCAGCGGCGCTCCAGCTCAATCGAGCGAGCCTGATCGACGCGCAAGTGCAGCGCCGGGCACGACGCATGCATTGCCCAGCCTCATGAGGCGACGAGGCGCGAGCCTGCGCTCCAGGATCGCCTGGTTGACGGCCCTGATCGTCGTCGTGAGCATGTGTCTCGGTGGAGCGCTGGTCGCGACCACGACGTTCCTGCACGCCACGACCTCCGCGGCCGTCTCGGCGACCGAGGGGATTCGACTGGCAGAAGAGGCAGAGGTCGACCTGCTGCTCTACCAGCGGGCGACCGACCCTCTCGTCAAACGGAACTTCGCCACGAACCTCAGAAAGCACTTGATCGACTCCCGCGCCGTGGCGACTGGTGAGGAAGAAACGCGGGCCCTGGCCCACGCCGAGGCGAGGGTCGAGGAGTATCTGTTTCGTGCGCCCGCGGACGGCCCCGAGACGGCCATTCGCCAGGAGGCCGCGTTCGACGCCCTGGAAGCGCTCGTCGAGCTCAATACCGAGCAGGCCAAGGAAGCCGCTCGCGACGCCGCGATGGCCGATTGGGTCGCAAAAGGTGTGGGATTGGGGGCCGGCCTCCTCTTGCTGCTGGGAGTCGGCGCGATGCTCGCCTGGCTCAGGCGGCGGGCGTTCGCGCCGGTGTTCGCGATCGTGGAACGGATGGATCATTTCACGCGCGGGGAGCGCGGCGTGCGCGCCCGCGAAGAGGGTCCGTCCGAATTCCGTACGCTGGCGCGTGGCTTCAACGACATGGCATCGACCATCGAGCGCCAGCGAAAGGACCAGCTGACGTTCCTGGCGGGCGTCGCCCACGACTTGCGCAACCCGCTCTTCGCCCTGAGGATGTCGAGCGCCGCGATCGCGCCCGATCGGCCCCTCCCCCCGGAGGATCGGGTGCGGCAAGCGTTCGCGCGGGTTCAGAGACAGATCGACCGGCTGGAGCGCATGGTCTTCGACTTTCTGGACGCATCTCGCATCGAATCCGGGACGCTGGAGCTGCAAATCGAGGAGTGCGACGTGCGGAGCATCGCGCTCGCGACGCTCGAGCTATTCGAGCCCACGGCTCCCAAGCACCGGTTCGTCGTCGAAGAGCCGGATGCGCCCATCTCGCTGGCCTGCGACCCGGCGCGCCTCGAGCAGGTGCTCAACAACCTGGTCAGTAACGCGATCAAATACTCACCCAAGGGCGGGACCATCCTCGTGTCGGTCGCGCGAGCAGGTGACCACGTTCGTCTGTCGGTGACCGACGACGGGATCGGCATCGCGCCAGAGGATGCCGCTCTCGTTTTCGACCCCTTTCGTCGCACCGGCACCTCGAAAGAAGCGATCGCCGGCGTGGGGTTGGGATTGTTCGTCGCGCGACGGATCGTCGAGGCGCACGGGGGGCAGCTCAGCGTCACGAGCACGCCCGGTGAGGGCTCGACGTTCACGGTGGACCTCCCGTTCGAGGCGCAACTCGAACAGGCTCCGCCCGCTGCCAGGAAGGGTGAGCGGGCCATCCCCGCCGCCGGCATGGGGCTGGGCTTGCCCGCGGCGACCAAGTAGACTCGCCGCCCGGCAATGGATCTCGGTGAACGCATCAGGCAGCGCGAGGCGGGCCTCGCTTTCTATGGGATCGCGCCGCCGAAGCGGGCGACCGAACCCGAGGCGCTCGGGGCGATCGTGGCGCAGCTCGGCGCTCGGCTGCAAAGCCTCGCTCCCGACGGCATCGTCGTCTACGACATCCAGCCGGAGACGGAGCGCACCAACGCACCGCGGCCGTTCCCCTTCTTGCCGACGCTCGATCCCGAGCACTTTGCGACCGAGCTCCTGAGCGGTGTCGCGACGCCGAAGATCGTCTACCGCTGCGTGCCAAAGAGCACGCGCGAGCAATTCTTGGCCTGGCTCACGGCCGCGGCGGCGGACCGAAGCGAACGCTTATCGGTCATGGTGGGCGCTCCCAGCAGCAGCGCCTACCCGACGGGACTTCCGCTCGCCGAGGCGTACGAGCTTGTCGCGCAGCACGCGCCGGCGCTAGTGCTGGGAGGCGTTGCGATCGCAGAGCGCCACTTGCGCGGCAACGCCGAGCACCTGCGCATGCTGGAGAAGACGCGACGCGGCTGCCAGTTCTTCGTCACGCAAGCGGTCTACGACGTGTCGGCGACGAAATCGCTCCTCTCCGACTATGCGCTCACGCTGCGCGAGCGGGGCGAAGCTCCGGTGCCGGTGATCGTGACGTACTCACCGTGCGGCTCCGTCAAGACGCTCGAGTTCATGAAGTGGCTCGGCATCTCGTTCCCGCGCTGGCTCGAGAACGAGCTCGTCTACTCGAGTGACGCCCTGGGCCAGTCCATCGATTTGTGCGCGAGTATCCACGCCGAGCTTGCAGCGTTTGCGCGCAGCAAGGGTATTCCCCTCGGGGTCAACGTCGAGAGCGTCTCGATTCGCCGCGCGGAGATCGAGGCCTCGGTCGAGCTCTTCAGCAGGCTCAAGCGCCTGTGACGTGACGCAGCCCGGCAGCCAGCGCGTCCACCAGCGCCAGGCTGACCAAAGCCGACGCCATTTCCGCGATCTCCGGCGAGGTCGCGTGGCGGATCGACTGGGTGCTGAGGACGTGGCTGGCTGCGCGAGCCAGCGCTGAGCGTTCGTCGCCCACGAGCGCCACGATCGGGACCTTGAGCTCGCCGAGGTAGGGCAGCAGCAGCAAGAGCTCCTGTGTTGCACCGTCGTGCGAGACGAGCAGCGCGACGTCCGAGCTCGTCACGGCGCCGAGATCTCCGTGCGCTGCGTCCGCCGCATGAAGGAATAGACTCGGGACGCCAGCGCGGTTCAGCGTCGAGGCCATGCACTGGGCGACCTGGCCCGAGCGTCCGATGCCGGCGACCACGACGCGGCCGGTACAGCGCTGCAAGAGGTCCAGCACCTCCCCGAAAGCGGGCCCGACGTGATCGGCCGCACGTTCGAGGGCCCTGGCCTCCGCCCGGAGCACGTCCCAGACCGCTTCCAATCGCTCGTCCTGACGCTTGTCGCGGCCAGCCGCGGTTGCTCGAGGCACGACCAGGGCGCTGCAGGATCCGTTCCTCTGTCCGTCGCTAAAAATGCGGGATTACGGCTGTTTCCTTTCGATACAGTGACGCCTTCTGGGACGCAAAGCCTGCACCTCCAGGGCCTCTGTCCGCCGCGAGAGCGCGCATACAGCCATGGCACGGCTTCTGCTTGGCGTCCGCGCGACGAGCTCTTGGCTGCGGTCAGCCCCGGCAACCTCCGGTCGGGGCTGGCCGCGGCGTTCACGACGACGGCTGCGCCGTAGCGTGGCATCGCGGGTCTGGCACGATACGACCTGCGAGGCACCTGGATGAAACTCACACGGAAGCTCACCCTGGCGCTGTTCTTGGTCGTGCTGGTGGTCATCTGCGTCTTTGCCTACGTGCGGGTGGAGCGCGAGGTGGCCCTGTTCGACGGCGATATGCGGCGCGACCACCTGATCATGAGCGAGGCGCTGCGCTCGGCGGTCCTCGAGCTCTGGGAGTCTCAAGGCGAGGAGCCGGCCCTCGGCCTCGTGCGCCGTGCCAACGCCGATCGCAACCACCTGGAGCTGCGCTGGGCCTGGCCGTTGTCCGCGGAGCCGCGCGAGGTCGCCGAGTGGCTTCCGCCCGAGCAATTGCGGGGCCTGGCCTCGGGGCTTCCGGTGCAGAGCTATGGCGCGCTGCCGAAGCTGGGTCAGGGAGACTACCTGATCAGCTTCTTTCCCGTGCGTGTCCCCGACGGCAGGGTCGGCGCCATCGCGATCGCCGAGTCACAGTCCCGCAAGGCCCAGTACCTGCAGAATACGGTGCTGATCACGGTGCTCTCGGCCGTGGTGCTCGCGCTCGTGTTCGGGCTGGTGGCCATGGTGATCGGTCGCTGGTTCGTCGGAGCGCCGGTCTCCAGGCTGATCATCAAGGCTCGTCGTATCGGCGCGGGCGACCTCGACAACCCCCTGGAGCTGAAGCCGAACGACGAGTTCGGTGAGCTCGCCCAGGAGCTCAACGCCATGTGCGTCGAGCTCGCGACCGCTCGGCAGCGACTCCAGGACGAGACGGCGGCGCGCATCCAGGCCCTCGAGCAGCTGCGCCACGCCGACCGTCTGACGACGATCGGTAAGCTCACCTCCGTCATCGCTCACGAGATCGGTACACCGTTGAACGTCGTGTCGGGGCACGCGCAGCTCATGTGTGACGACGGCGCCGATCACACGCAGACGAGCGAGCTCGCTCGTGTCATCGTGGAGCAGTGCCGTCGCATGGCCAACATCGTGCGCCTCGTTCTCGACTACGCGCGCCGGCGGGAACCGCGCAAGAGCACGGTGGACATGCGCGACCTCGTCAGATCGACTGTCGATCTGGTGGGGACGCTGGCGAAAAAAGAAAAGGTCGCGATCGTGGTGGTCGACGAGCAGGCTGAGGGGTTTTCGACCGAGGTCGACTCCGCTCAGATGCAGCAGGCGCTCACCAACCTCCTGGTCAACGCGGTGCAGGCGTCCGCGGCCGGCCAGACCGTGTGCGTGCGGCTGCACCGCGACGGAACGCCCGAGCTCTGCATCGCGGTGGAGGATCGCGGCGGCGGCATGCCGCACGAAGTGCAGCAGAAGTTGTTCGAGCCCTTCTTCACCACCAAGGCGGTGGGGCAGGGCACCGGGCTCGGCCTCACCATCGCCAGCGGTATCGTGAGCGAACACGGCGGTCGGATCGAGGTGAAGAGCGTCCTCGACGAGGGCAGTGTTTTCCAGATCCGGCTACCCATGGAGACGACACCATGAGCCATCACATCCTCGTCGTCGACGACGATCAGGCCACCTGCAACTTGTTGAAGCTGGGGCTGCAGCGCAACGGCAGCACCGTCACGGTCACCACGGAGCCAGAGCTGGCCCTGGCTAGTCTGGTGGAGCAGGACTTCGACCTCGTGCTCACCGACCTGAACATGCCCCGCATCGACGGTATCGAGCTGTGTCGCCGGATAGCGCGCGAGCGCCCGGATTTGCCGGTCGTGGTGCTGACCGCTTTCGGCAACCTCGACACGGCGATCGCGGCCATCCGCGCGGGCGCCTACGACTTCATCACCAAGCCGTTCGAGCTCGACGCGGTCTCCGTTGCAGTTAGCCGAGCGATCGCTCAGCACGAGCTTCGGCGCGAGGTCAAACGCCTGCGGGCGGTGGTCGGTGCGACGACCGGCTTCGGCTCGCTGACGGGTAGCAGCCCCACGATGTCGCGGCTGTACCCGCTGCTGGAGCGCGTGGCCCAGACTGACACCAGCGTCTTCATCACCGGAGAGAGTGGGACGGGCAAGGAGGTGGTGGCTCGCTCTCTGCACGAACGCGGCCCGCGCGCAGGTGGTCCCTTCGTGGCCGTGAACTGCGCCGCGCTGCCAGAAGGTCTGCTCGAGGGCGAGCTCTTCGGGCACGAGCGAGGTGCCTTCACCGACGCCAAGGGGGCCAGGGTCGGCCTTTTCGCGCAGGCCAACGGCGGCACGCTGTTTCTCGACGAAGTAGGCGACATGCCGGTCGGGTTGCAGCCCAAGATTCTACGCGCGCTCGAGAGCAAACGCGTTCGTCCCCTGGGCGGCGCTCAGGAGGTGCCTTTCGACGCGCGCATCATCGCTGCCACCAATCGCGACGTGGAGAGCATGGTCGAGGACGGCCGCTTCCGCGAGGATCTGTACTATCGCCTGGCGGTCATCACCATCGGGTTGCCTCCGCTGCGCGCGCGCGGAAATGACGTGCTGATCCTGGCGCAGCTCTTCCTCGACCAGTTCGCCAGAGAGATGGCCCGCCCGGTGACCGGCATCGCCACGTCGGCCGCCAAACTGCTGCTCACCTACCCCTGGCCCGGCAACATCCGTGAGCTTCGCAACTGCATCGAGCGCGCCGTTGCGCTCACTCACTTCGACCGCATCAGCTCGGAAGATCTGCCAGAGAAGGTGAAAGCGTCGCCCTCGTCCGAACCCATGGAGAGCCAGTCTCAGTCGGAGCCGCTGGTTCCACTCGAGGAGGTCGAGCGCCGCTACATCCTCAAGGTTCTCGAGGCGAGCTCCGGCAACAAGTCGCTCGCGGCCGAGACACTGGGGTTGAGCCGCAAGACGCTGTATCGCAAGCTCGCCGCCTGGGGCGTGAGTAGCTCCGACTGACACGAGACATTGCGCGTGTCGAAATGAGGCACGTATCGCCGAGGGCTACAGGGCTCATCGCGCGGCATGTTTCCTTTTGTCCCAGCGCCGAAGAAACTGTGCTCCGCGCGTGCCTTTAACTTGTCCGAACGCCAGTTGCCTGAGATATACGTCTCTCGGGGGATTCGAGAGCGTTTGTTGAGCGAGAGGTGATCAGCATGCTGAAGAAGACGATGCGGATTGGCGGTGCGCTGGTTCTGGCTACCGGAACCCTGTCCGCGCAGACCGAACCCGCGACAGACGCGGCCTCCGAGCCTGCGAGCACAGAAGACGCCAGCGCGTCGGGCGCCGTTTCGCTTTCCACGGAGGGCTCCAGCGCAGACGTCGCTGCCAGCACTTCAGGCGACGTCGGTTCGGACGTCCCGTACATGAAGCGCCACGCGCCGACCGACGGCCGCTTCGAGTTCGGCTTCTTCACCGGCTACTTCTTTCCGTCGCCTGGACACGACCTGTTCAGCTCCGGGACACACGAACCGTACGAGTGGCCGTCGCGCTACATGCTCGGCGGGCGTATGGGCTGGTACCCCTCGAAGTTCTTGGGGCTCGAGCTCGAGTACATGCACGCGCGCAGCGCTGTGACCAATCCCGTGACCGATACGGATACGCGCGCCGACTTCAACGCCTACCGCGCGCAGCTCGTTGGCCAGCTCGCGCTCTGGAGCGTGGTGCCGTTCGTCGTCGTGGGCGGCGGTGCGCTGCAGGCGAACGGCAACGTGCTCGGACCGGACACCGACTCCGCGTTCCACTTCGGCGCGGGCTTCAAGGTGGCACTCAGCGATCCGGTGGCGCTACGCCTCCAGTTCAACGAGACGCTGACGAACCGCGTCAACGACGAGTACGCGGGCATGGCCTGGCACGACGAGATCCAGGTGGGCCTCGCCTTCAACCTCGATCGCCCAGCACCGGCCGTTGCCGCCGAGCCAGCAGCGGCGCCCGACGCCGACGGCGACACGGTGCCCGACATGAAGGACGAGTGCGCGGACGTTCCGGCGCTCACGCCCAACGGCTGTCCGCCGGACGGCGACGGCGACGGCGTCGTCGATCCGCAGGACCACTGCCCGTTCGAGAAGGGCGTCGCGCCCAACGGCTGCCCCGAGCTCGACAGCGACAAGGACGGCGTCCCGCTGCCCTGCGACATTTGTCCCGAGGAAAAGGGGGTTCAGCCCGACGGCTGCCCGGTCCGCGACACGGACGGCGACGGCATCCTCGACGACAAGGACAAGTGTGTGAAGGAGCCGGAGACCAAGAACGGCTTCGACGACACCGACGGTTGCCCCGACGAGATCCCGAAGGAGGTCAAGGCCTTCACCGGCGTGATCCAGGGCATCGAGTTCGATCGCGGCAAGGCCACCATCCGCAAGACGAGCGTGAGAACGTTGTCCAAGGCGGTCGAGGTGCTCAAGAAGTTCCCGACCGTGCGTGTGGAGATCAGCGGTCACACCTCCAGCGAAGGCAACGAGGAGTTCAATCAGAAGCTCTCCGAGGATCGCGCCGCTTCGGTCAAGGCCTGGATCGTCGACCACGGCGTCGAGCAGGATCGCATCCAGACGCGCGGCGCCGGCTCGAGCGAACCTTTGGCCGACAACAAGACGGCTGCAGGTAAAGCCAAGAACCGTCGCATCGAGTTCAAGCTGCTGCAGTAGACTCGCACCTACGAACACCATCACCTCCCAGCAAGGTCTCGAAAAGAGACCTTGCTGGTTTCGGTCTGCGCCGCTTAACCTCTAATTAGAGGGCGCCGTAAACGGCAGAATGACCGACATCGCCATCGAGAGGCGAATGCGATTGCCCCCCTCTTGGGGGCTGATTGAGCGGGTTAGGGCCACCGTCAGCGAGGCGTTGGCTCGAGCTTCGGCCGACGTGCGCGACGCAGCCGTCATGGTGGCGTCCGAGCTCGCAGAAAACGCCATCAAGTATGGCGAAGCGCTGGCGGACGACGAGTGTGGGTACGTCACGCTGTCGGTGGGACCCCAGCTGATCAGCATTCGCAGCCTGAACGGCGTCAGCTCCATGGAGCGCGTGCGCGACGTCGTGCAGCGCATCGACACGATCGCCAAGGCCGAGAGCGCCGAGGCGCTGTACGTGGCCCGGCTGCGCGAGATGCTGGAGACGCCCTCCGATTCTGCCAGCCACCTCGGACTGCTGCGTATCGCCTACGAGGGCGGCTTCCGTCTGTCCTGCGCCTACGAAGCACCGGTGCTGACGATCATCGCGGAGAGGGAATGGACATGAAGACATTCGAAGCGGGGGAGCTACGCATCGAGATCAAGATCGCCGCCGGTCACGTGCGCCTGACCTGGCTGGGGCAGAGCAACGAGCGCGATCCCAGCAGCGTGCTGCGGCCGTTCTTCGACGAGGTCGCTCGCCTGCTCAGCAAGGAGCGCGAGATCGAGCTCGACTTTCGCGAGTTCGACTACATGAACTCGTCCACGTTTCGGCCGATCCTGAGCTTCGTTCAGAACGCCAGCAAGAGCTCGCGCTCGGTCAACGTGCGCTACGACTCACAAAAGAACTGGCAGCGCCTTTCGTTCAAGACCCTGCAAGCCGTGGCTGCGAGTCTGGGCAATGTGCGCGTGGAGAGCTGAGCTCCGCGTCCTGGCGGCGGGGCTCCTGCTCGTTGCTTGTGGCCGCGAGGAGCCGGGTCAAGAGCGGGCGAGGACCTCGGACGCGACCTCCGTCGAGTTTCAGAAGGAGCCGATCCAGCCCCTCGAGCTAGACACTGCCATCGACCAGCAGCGCGCCGAGCTCGGTGGCAGGCTCTTTCACGACCCCCGGCTGTCGGCTGACGGCAGCGTCGCCTGTTCGTCCTGCCACGACATCGGCGCGGGCGGCGACGACGGCAAGCCGCGATCCATCGGTATCAAGGGTGCGAGCGGCGACATCAACGCCCCGACCGTGCTCAACGCCGGCAACAACTTCGTGCAGTTCTGGGACGGGCGCGCCGCCAGCCTCGAGGAGCAAGCCGGCGGACCTCTCACGAACCCGCTCGAGATGGGCAACAGCTGGGACACGCTGCTCCAGACGCTCGGGCGTGACGCCGGCTACGCGGCGGAGTTCAAGCGCGCGTTTTCCGACGGTCTGAGCGAGGCGAACGTGCGCACGGCGCTGGCCACCTTTCAGCGCACGCTGATCACGGTCGACTCGCGCTTCGACCGCTGGCTGCGTGGTCAGCGAGAGGCCCTCAGCGCCGAGGAGAGCGCGGGGTACGAGCTGTTCAAGAACGTCGGCTGTGTCGCCTGCCACCAGGGTCGCAACGTCGGCGGCAACATGTTCCAGCGCTTCGGCGTGATGGGCGACTACTTCGCGACGCGGGGCGAGATCAAGACGGCCGACCTCGGCCGCTTCAACGTGACCAAGTCGCCGGCCGATCGCCATGTCTTTCGCGTGCCGAGCTTGCGCAACGTGGAGCTCACCGCGCCCTATTTTCATGACGCCAGCGCCGCGACGCTCGAGGACGCCGTGCGCGTGATGGGCCGTTATCAGCTCGGCCGGCCGCTGAGCGACGGCGACGTCGCGCGCATCGTCTCTTTCTTGAAGACGCTGACCGGCAAGATCCCCGACGTGTCGCGCTTTGTCCGGGTCCAGGCGGGGTCGCCGTGACGCCGCGCGCTCGAAGCTGGGCTCTTGTCGTGCTGGTCGGCGCCGCGGCGCTCGGAGTGTTCGTCTTCCTGTACCAGCGTACGAAGGCCGTCGATCTGGAGCGGCACGCCGACACCAACGAGACGCTGCGGCGGCTCCAGCACCTGTCCGCCCTGAGCAAGCAAGAGGTGCTGGCCTCCCGCTTCAACCTGCGCACCCACTACGATCCGCTGACGGCGAGCTTGCGAGATACCGCGGAAGCCGTCGAGCGCCTCGACTCCGAGCTCGGGCGGGGTATCGGCGCCGACGCGGAGCTCAGCGCGGCCGTGGCCAGCCTGCGCAGCGAGCAGCAGGCGTACCGCGCCAAGGTCGAGCAGTTCAAGTCGCACAACTCGGTGCTGAAGAACTCACTTCACTATCTGCCCACCGCGGCCGACAACGCACGCGCCGCGTTGCGGGCGCAGAGCGGCGAGCCGACGCCAGCGTCGATCGATCACCTGGTGCAGAGCACGCTGGTCTACAACCTTCTCCGCACCGATGCGAATCGCGGCGCCCAGCGCGAGGCGCTGCTCGCGCTCGAGCCCGGCGAGGCGAAAGCTCCCGAAAGCGTGTCGCTGCTCCTGGCACACGCTCGCGCCGTGGTTCGAGAACAGGACGAAGCCGATCCGCTCCTGGCCGACCTGCTCGGTCCGGCGGTCGACAACCGCATTCGTGAGGTCGACGCCGTGTATACGCGTCGCTTCGCGGCGTTGAGCGCGAGCGCCGACTTCTATCGCAAGGTGCTCTACGGCTGGTCTGTCGTGCTGCTGCTCGGACTGGTGCTGGCCGCCTACAAGCTGAAACGCCTGTACGCGAACCTCGAGGGCATGGTGCAGGACCGCACGCGCAAGCTCGACGAGGCCATGCGCGAGCTGTGGGGCGAGATGGAGCTCGCCACGAAGATCCAGACGGCGCTGGTGCCCAAGCGCGTCACGCTACCCGGCTGCGACGTCGCTGCGACGATGCGCACCGCTGACTCGGTGGGTGGCGACTACTACGACGTGCTGCGTGTGCGTGACTGCGACTGGGTCCTGATCGGGGACGCCTCGGGGCACGGCGTGCCGGCGGGTCTGGTGATGATGATGTGCCAGACCGCGGTTCATACGGCGCTCCATGAGGACCCCGAGATCCAGCCGGACCGCCTGCTGTCGGTGGTCAATCGCACGTTGACCGAGAACATCCGCCTGCTCGGTGAAGACAAGTACATGACCATGCAAGCCCTCTGCCGGCGACCGGACGGCAGGTTCTCCTTCTCCGGCATGCACCAGGACATCTTCATCTATCGCGCCGCCAGCGAGCGTATCGAGACAATCCAGCCCACGGGCTGCTTCCTCGGCATCCAGGACGAGATCGCCGACCTGCTCGACGTCCGCAGCTTCGAGCTCCAGCCCGGAGACGCGCTGCTCTTGTACACCGACGGGATCACCGAGGCGCGGCGCGACGGCAAGCTACTGGACAACGAGGGCCTGCGCTCGGTGTTCGAGAGCCTGGCGGTCCAGCCGGCGCAGCAGATCCTGGACGGCATCCTGGCGCACCTCTCCGGCTACGACGTCACCGACGACGTGGCGGCGATCGTCGTCAAGCAGTGCTGAAGCGCACGCCGCGCAGGGTTTGCGTGTCGCTCGTGCCGCGCAGATCTTGCGCCTGGCTGCAGGCGCTCCAATGCGTGCTGCTCATTTTTGCTGGACCGAACGCCTAACGGGTGGACACTCAGTGAGAAGAGTTCAGTCGCAGGGGGTTGAAAGGAGCAGGGAACATGACTCCTCATCAATCGTTCGCACGCGGCATCTTCGGAGCGAAGACCAGAGATGA
>DATLIL010001120.1:0-4135 GCA_035539475.1 Polyangiaceae bacterium | reverse complement strand
TTTGTGGATGGCGCCGTCGCCGATGTCGCCCACGACGGTGCCGCCACTGGCTTCGCACGCTTCGGCCGTGAGCTCCGGCCGTGAAGCCTTGTCACCTTCGGGAGTTGGAGCAGGTGCCGCCGCCGGCTCGCCAGCGCTGGGGGCTTCTGGCTGAGTCTGCGAGCCGCCGCAGGCCAGCAGCGTGGCGGAGGCGAGGATCACGGCAACGAAGGAACCTTGGGCTTTGAACATGGCGGGAGGCTATTCGACGGTGACGGTCTTGGCCAGGTTGCGCGGCTGGTCGACGTCGGTGCCCTTGAGATCCGCGATGTAATAGGCGAAGAGCTGCAGCGGTAGGACCGTGAGCAGCGGCTGGACGATCTCGTGCGCGGCGGGCACGGAGAGGACGTGCTCGGCAAGCTTGCTGGCGGCCTGATCGCCGTCGCTGACCAGGGCGATCACACGGCCATCACGCGCGCGCACCTCCTGCAGGTTGCCGAACGTCTTTTCGTAGTGGCCGTCGTGCGGCATCACGACGACCACGGGCATGTGCTCGTCGATCAGCGCGATGGGACCGTGCTTCATCTCGCCGGCCGCGTAGCCCTCGGCGTGCGCGTACGAGATCTCCTTCAGCTTGAGCGCGCCCTCGAGCGCGATCGGAAAGCCGAGCCCGCGGCCCAGGAACAACACGTGGGGAGCGTGCTGCCAGCGCCGTGCGATCTCGAACACGTTGTCCGAGCGCTCGAGCGTCTGGTGCATGGCAGCGGGCGCCTGCCACAAGGCCTGGAGCAGCGGCGCGGCTTGCTGTCCGCTGAGCGCCCCGCGGCGCCGGCCGACATGGATGGCCAGCATGAGCATCGCCACGAGCTGCGTGACGAAGCACTTGGTGGAAGCCACGCCGATCTCGGGGCCGGCGTGAGTGTAGAGCGCCCCGTGTGCGGCGCGAGGAATGGCGCTGTCCAGCACGTTGCAAACGGCCAGCACGCGAGCGCCGGCTTCGCGCGCCGCCTTGAGCGCGGCCAGCGTGTCCGCCGTCTCACCGGACTGGCTCACGGCCACGACCAGGTCGCTCGGGGTGAACACCGGCTGGCGGTAGCGCACCTCGCTGCCGAGCTCGGCCTGCGCCGGCAGACGCGCGATCTGCTCCATCCAGTAACGTCCCGCCAGCGCCGCGTGATAGCTGGTTCCGCAGGCCACGAAGTACACGCGTCCGACCTTCTCGATCGCGGCCTTGTCCAGGCCCATCTCCTGATCGACGAGCTCACCGCCTTCGAGCGAGATACGGCCGCGCAGTGTGTCCTCCACCGCGCGCGGCTGTTCGAAGATTTCCTTGAGCATGAAGTGCTTGAAGCCGCCCTTCTCCGCCTGCATCGGGCTCCAGTCGATGCGTCGTGGTGCGCGATCCACGATCTGTCCGCTCAGCGTCTCCAGCCGCAGGCCGCCCGCGCGGAGCTCGGCGATCTCGCCGTCCTCCAGAAAGAGCATCTGGCGCGTCTGCGCGAGCAGCGCCGGAATGTCGCTGCCGCACAGCATCTCGCCGTCGCCCACGCCGATCACGAGCGGCGAGGCGCTCTTGGCCACCACCATGCAGTCGGGCTCGCGCGCGGACACCACCGCCAGCGCGTACGCGCCGCGCAGCTGCTTGATCGCGCTGCGCAGCGCATCGAGCAGGCTCCCGCCCGCGCCCAGCGCCTGGTTCACGAGGTGCGCCACGATCTCGGTGTCGGTCTCGCTGGCGAAGACCACGCCGTCGGCCTCCAGTCGCTGGCGCAGCTCGAGGTGGTTCTCGATGATGCCGTTGTGCACGACGGCCACGTCGCCGGAGACGTGCGGGTGAGCGTTGACCTCACTGGGCCGCCCGTGCGTCGCCCAGCGCGTGTGCCCGATGCCGACCGTGCCGGGAAGCCTGCGCTTGTCGAGCGCCGCCGAGAGCTGCTCGAGCTTGCCGACGGCCCTGACGACCTCGATCTCACCGGCGCCGTGGATGGCCACACCAGCGGAGTCGTAGCCGCGGTATTCGAGCTTCTTCAGCCCCTCGAGCAGAATGGGTGCCGCCTGACGAGTCCCGACGTAACCGACGATGCCGCACATGACGCAGAATGTGCCATCGGCCGCCCGCGGTTTCAGCCGGCATGATCGCGCTCTGCTGCGCCTTTTCTCGCGCGGCTACTCGCGCTCTTCGAGTGCGCCGAGAGCGAGCGCGTTGCCGCGAGGAACGCGCCGGCGGATCTGGGTCAGCGGAACCTTGGGATCGCCGAGCTCGGGGTCGTACTCGTAGCTGACGTCGTGGCCAGCAGCCACGAGCGCCGCGCTCAGGGCCTCGCCGGCGTTTGCGAGCTCGGGCGTCGGCTGGAAGGTCCCGGCCAGCAGGGGCTCGGACGGCTGGCAGATGACGGCATTCGCGCCCTCGAGCACGCCGAGCTCATGGTCTGCGCCGAGCTTCAGCCTGTCCCTGTAGTAAGGATTTTCGTCCTTGTTGCAGCGCTCCCAGCGCTGCGGCAGCCAGTTCTTTCCCAGAATCACGTACCCGCCCTGCTCGAGCTCGGCGTGAATTTCTTTGATCGCCATCAGCTCGAAGGCCTGAGCAGAGCCGCGGTAGTCGATGATGTTGTTGAAGGCGCGCACGCGCTCGTCGACCGTCTCCACCACGAACACACCCTGGCCCCAGGGGACCTCCTCGCCGGGGCGATCGGCGATGACGACGGTGTTGTTGAAGAAGAAGAGCTCGCCCTTGCGAAAATAGGCCACCTGGTCCTGGTGGTCACCGCCGTAATGCACCACGGAGCTCGACGTCAGGTGCTTCATGACGTTGCCGTAGACGAACGTCTGCCGGTAGCGCGGGTCGAGCACCGCGGTTTTCTTGTGTTCTTCGGCCTCGACCAGATCGAGCAGGTGCGCGGCCGACGGCTCGATCCAGTTGTAACGAATGACGGCACCGACCGAGCGGTCCTTGAGGTTGTTACCGAACTTCGTCACGCCCAGGTGGTTGAACTGTACGGTGACTCCGAAACCCTGGAGATACAGGCTGTGAACGGACCAGTCGGTGCTGGGGTTGTTGTCGTGAAGGTAGTTGCCCTCGATCAGGAGGTCCGAAACACGCTCCGGGGCCATGTCGCTCGACTTGACGAAGATGCCGAAGCCGCAGTCCTCGATCTCGTTGTCGCGGAGCGTGACATCCACTCCGCGCAAGATGGAGATGCAGGCCGAGTCTCTGCCAAACGAATCGGGCGTACCGTCGGCGAGGTAGAAGCGCGCACCCTCGCGAGCGCCGCGCAGGTGCAGTCCCTCGATGCGCAGGTGAGCCGGCGCATAGGTTTCCCAGTCGTCGTTTTGCTTGCGGTTGACGAGAATCAGCCCCATGCCGGCCCATTCCTTGGGCAGGGCCTGCTCGCTGGAGATCACCGCCCCGTTGGCGTCGATCACGGGGCGTTCGCCTTGCGGGCCACGAACGCCGCACAGCCGGATCGGTCGATCCGGACGACCCTGCGAGCTCAACAACAAGGCGTCGCGGTACGGCTCCTTCCGCCAGTGGACGCGCACCATGTCGCCCGCTTCGAGCGTCGCGAACGGAACCTGACCGAGCCGCTCGTACTTCTTTCCCGGCCCGACGTCGTAGACCTCGCCCTTGCCGTTGTGCTCGCAGCGGGTGATTTGCGGCTCCGCCGGCGGAGGCGTCTTCATGGCCACCTGGCCCGCTGGCGAAGACGCCGCATCCGACCCGCCCACCGCGCCTGCCGCGGATTCACGGCAGGCGACGAGCTGTGGCAAGAGCAGTGACCCCAGCAAAGCCGGAACTCCGGCAAGTCCACGCCACGCTCGGGTCACATCGAACCTCTACTCTTCTTCCGCGGCGCCGAGCGCCGCTGCCTGGCCCACGACCGTGCGTCGCTTGATTTGCGTGAGCGGTTGACGCGGATCCCCGATGTTCGGGTCGTATTGATAGTCGACCGAGTGTCCCGCCTGCACGAGGCTCTCGGGGAGCTCCTGGCCCAGATCGGCGAGCGCTGCCGCGGGCTGCAGCGACTGCCAGTCCACGGGCTCGGCAGGCGAGCTGACGAAGTTCTCGCTGCCCTCGAGCTCGCCGAACTCTCCGTCGTCGCCCAGGACAAGCTGTGCGGCATAGTCCTCCAGGTCATCCTTCCAGTTACGCTGCCAG
>DATLIL010001119.1:0-4343 GCA_035539475.1 Polyangiaceae bacterium | reverse complement strand
GCGCGCGCTCTTGTCGCGAACCACGGCGGGCTTGAGCTCGACGACGAGATCCCCCGTGGGGTGCACGTCGGCCTTGCGAAACTCGACCACGCGCTCCTTCACGCTCGCGCCCGCGCTCGCGGTGAGCCAGGGCGTCGCGGTGAGCTCGGCGTCGATGCGCGCGGTCAGCTCGCCGATCAACGGCGGTTCGCCCTCGGAGGCGATCGGAAAGCGGTACACGGCGCGATCGCCGCGCGTCGGGAGCCACTCCACCCACTCGAGCAAGAGCTCGACCGTATTGCCCGGCGCGATGCTCGGTAGCTCGCCGCGCAGCCAGCCGCCGCCGGCCCACTCGAGCCGCGGGGCAGACGCCGAGGCGCCCGCCTCGGGTTGCCTGGCGATGAGCAGGTTGGCCTCGTTGATGCTGCTGGTCGGGCCGTCGCGCCGGGCCACGCGCGAGAGGATCGCGCCTGGCGGAATGGCGAGCCGCACGTCCGGCACCACTGCTCGATCCGAACCGTTGAAATACGTGGCGCTCGTCCGCGTGCGCGCCAGCTCGCCTTCGATCTGGACGTCGATGTGATGCGCGCGCACGACCAGCGCCGCGTCGGGCTCGGGCCCCGTGCCGCCGCCACGGAGCTCGGCGACGGCGCTCTGCGTGCCGCTCTGCCCGGCCCACGGCACGGCGAGTCCTCCCGTCCAGTCGTCGAAGGCCTTCTCGGGCGCGACGCTGGGACCGCCTTCCGCGAGCGTGGCGGTCTCACCGCTGGCAACGCGCGCCTGGCGGCCGCCCACGTTGACCACGAGCTCGCCCTGCGCGCAGTAGATCTTGCCGGCGGCAGCGCCAGCGCGTTTCTCGAACGCCACCGCGCTGGAGGAGACGGTGGTGCTCGCCTTGCCGAGCGTGACCTCGGTGCGCGAGGCAGGGCCGCCCTGCACGAACAGCCGTCCGCTATCGAGCGCGAGTCGGTTGCCCTGCAGCGCGAAGGTGGTCGACGCGTCGACCACGACGAGCGTTCCATCGTCCAGGCGAACGCGTGCCCGGCCGTCCGGGCCCGTCTTCACGGCGTCGCCATCGGAGAGACGCGCGTGGCCACGGATCTCGCGCTCGCCGATCTTCACCTCCGAGTGCGCGACGTGGACGTCACCGAGCGTGTAGACGACCTGGGTTTGCTCCTTCTTGCCGCCGCCACAAGCGCCGAGCGCGACGGTGGCGAGCAAGACGACCAGCTTGAGCGCTTTCACAGGGCCTCCTGGGCGAGCTCGTTGTTTTCGAAGCGGAACGCGACCTTCGAGCTCGGCTTACCTGCGCCGTCGCGGAAGCCGACTTCGCGTCGAACGATGCGTTCCTCGGCCGTGCCCTCGCCCACGATCACCGTCAGGACGGCCCTGACGTCGAGTCTGGCGGCTTGAGCCGCGTCCTCGGCGTCGAGCCGTAGCTCGATCACGGGGCTCGGCGACGCCGAGAGGATGGCCTGCGCCACACCGTAGAGCGGCAGGTTGTCCGCGGCCGGCATTGGTGAGCCGAGCGCGTTGGTCCAGAGCTGCGGCCTGAGCTCGGGGTGTGACCAGCTGAGAATGCAGCGCGCGCCGCTCTGGCTGGCGCCCTCCGCGGTCGCCAGGCGACGCGCGCGCGACAACAAGCGCTCGGCCTCCTCCTTGCGCCCAGCCTGGGTCGCGTCCTCGCGAGCCCAGGCGAGGAAGGCGCTGGCCGTGGCCCGGGCCGCCAGCGCGATCGCGCTCGCGCCGTCGGGAGAGCCCACCGAGGCGGCCTTCTCCGCCCAGCGCACGGCTTCTTCGACCTTGCCCATGCCCTGGGCGGCGGAGGCCAGCAGCAGCGTGACGCTCGAGTCGTCGGGCGTGAGCTGCGCCAGCGTCTCGTACTGGCGGAAGGCCTCGTCGTACCAGCCGTGA
Organism: Polyangiaceae bacterium; assembly: GCA_035539475.1. Classification (GTDB taxonomy): domain Bacteria; phylum Myxococcota_A; class Polyangia; order Polyangiales; family Polyangiaceae; genus PMG-095. The sequence continues at coordinate 2,450 of DATLIL010001119.1, read as the reverse complement.
GCGCGCAGGAGATCGCCCAGGCGACGGCGAGCCAGCGGATCTTCGGGCGCGAACTCGACGAGCTCGCCGAAGGTGCGCCGCGCCTCGTCGGCGTCGCGCTTGGCGCCGGCGCCTGTCTGTTTCTTCGAGAGCCGGAGGTAATACTCGCCGACGTGGGTGCGCACGTGCGCGGTGGCGTCGACGCGGTGGCGCAGGCGGCGGGCCCAGGCGCGGCCTCCGGCGTCGTCGCCGGCGTCTTCGTAGGCGTCGAGCACGAGCAGCGCGAGCTCGGTGTCGTCGGCGAAACGCTGCGCGGCGCTTCGCAGCAGCGAAAGACGCTCGCTGGTGTCCTTCGCCTTCTTCAGGAGACCGGCCAGGAGCTCGGGCTGGATGCGCTCGAGGCCGAGCGCGTCGTGCAGGTCCTTCAGGTCGGTGGCGGTCTGCACGCGCAGCAGGAGGAAGCGGTAGACGGCGTCGGCCGCCGCCGGGCTGATCGTCAGGAGCGCGCGCCAGAGCGCCACGCGATCGTGGACCGAGCTCAGGTGGTCGACCATGAAGACGAGCAGCGTGGAGCGCTCGTCCCAGCGCGAAGCCTCGCAGTTACGCACGGCGTCGCGATAGACGTTGATCGCGACGCCCACCGCTGGTGATCCCGCCAACCGTTCGCGCCACAGCACCTGTCGTTCGGCGAACGGCAGGTCCGCCGCAGCGCCGCACGGCCGCGGCTCGTGTCCGATGCGACCGAGCGCCTTGCTGGGCGCCGCGGTGAGTGACGGATCGAGTCCCGCCGGTGCCGGCGGAGTACTGCCGCCGCTCGGGCTGAACAGGATCGGGTAGTTGACCGTGACGATGCCTGCCTCCGGCTGCGGAAAGCCGAGGCCGTAAAAGGCGCTGAGCACGCAGCTCAGGACACCGCTATCCGGTAGATCCGAGCCACCGTTGCTGACGTTGGTCACGGCGCCGAGCTTGTCGATGACGAAGCGGACGCCCACCCGACCTTCGATGGCCGGGTTGCGCTGCAATCCCTGCTCGTAACACATGCGGAAGCGCCCGAAGTTCTGGCGCACGATGCGCTGAATCACCTCGGGTGGCAGCCGCCCGTTCACGGTGACGGCGCCCATCTTCACGCTCGGGCCTTTCGATTTCTGGGAGCCGCCGAGGCGCCCGTGGCCGGAGCCGAAGCCCTGACCCGTACCGTTGCCTGCGCCCGTGCCCAGGGTGCCGATATTGCCGAGGCCAATGCCTTCGGGCGCCTTGCCGCCGCCGCCGTCGCCGATGCCGGAGAGACCGAGCCCGCCGGCACCGGATGCGTCGCCGATCTGATCGCCCCACATGTTGCCCGCGGGCGCGGAGGCCGCAGGAGCCGGAGGCGGAGCCTCGGCGGCAGGCGCTGCCCCTTTTGCCATGGACTCTTCGCGGCCCCACGGCGCCGTCGGTGCGTTCGGATCGCCGGATGCGCCGGAGTTCAGCAGTCCGATCATGCCGAACTCCTGCGCGTCCCTCAGCGCCGACTGGCGAGCGATGTGCGGATCCGGGTTGTCCTGTGGGCCCTTCACGGCGTAGCGCTTGTTCTCCGCGCGGTTCGGGTTCCCCATCGAGCCCTCTTCGCCCTTGGCGCGAGTGCCGGTGCCGCCCTCCTTGTTGTCGGAGTCCATCGAGGCAGCTTCGGCCTGCACCGGCGCATAGGAAGCGCGACCACTCCGCACGAACATCCACGGCATCCAGCGCTTCGCGCGATCACGCCTGGTCTCGTACGAGTCTTCTTCGACCTCGGCGATCTCGAGCGTCTCGCGCTCCGTTGGCACGTACAGCGACGTGAAGGGCGACACCAGGCCAAAGCGCCGCGCGACCTCGACCAGTGCCGAGCGCCCGGCGCCTTCGCTGATGAGCTCACCGAGCCTCCCCTCACCCCAGCGCCGGCGCAGATCGCCGTTGTCGGAGAGGTTACGGATCGAGAGCCGCTTGGTGACGCTGGCACCGCCGCCCTTGAGTGTGATCTCCGTCGGCGGCTTGCCGGCGATGCGACCGACCACGAGCACGGTCTCGTCTTCCGACAGCGGCGGCAGGTTGCGCGGCAAGATGCGCTCCACGCCCGGGCCGAGATCGACCTCGGCGCCGAGCCACACGGGGCGACCGGCGGCCTCCAGCAGGCGCAGCGCTGCGCGCGCAGCACCGTAACCGTCGCCCACTTGCTCGACCGGTGCGCCGCGTACGAGGCCCTCGAGCAGTACGACGTTCGGCTGGCTGCCGACGGCGGCGGCCAGGATGCGTGTGCTCGCCGGCAAGCGTGCCAGGCGCTCGCGCAGCGATTTGGGCGCGAGCTCACCGACCGAAGGCTGACCGTCGCCGACGTAGACGATGGCGCCGCGTCGCTTCGGATCGAGCTTGCTGGCGGCTTCGGTCAAGAGCGCACCGAGATCGGTGGCCCCGCCGCGCTCGACGGAGGCGAGCCCCGCGAGCCAGGCCTTACG
>DATLIL010001118.1:0-16735 GCA_035539475.1 Polyangiaceae bacterium | reverse complement strand
GGACCGGGATATGGCCGGGGGCGAGCGCTGGACGCTGCCGGAGCTCGGGCTCGCGCGCTTCAAGGCGCGTCTGCTCGCTTTTCGTCCGGCTGTGGTCTACGTGCACGGCCTGGCCGCCGCCGAGCTCGAAGCGTGGCTCGCGACGCGCTTCCGGTCGGTGTTCTACGCGCACGATTTCAACGGCGCGTGCGCCACGGGCACCAGGCGCCACACCATCCCGATGCTCGGCCTTTGTGAGCGTTCGTTCGGTCCGGCCTGCCTGGCAGTGAACTACTTGCGCGGCTGCGGCGCCCGGCGTCCGGATCGCCTGCTGCGCTCGTACCGCGCGCACCAGGACCGCTCCCGTGTCTTGCAGAGGTACGGGGCGGTGGCCGTGGCCAGCCGGCACGTGCGCGATGTCTATGCTCGGCAGGGCCTGAGCGCGGAACGGCTGCGCCTCTTGCCCTTTCCGACGCTCGAGTGGTTGCCCGCCGAGACGCCGCCTGCGCGCAGGCCGATGGGCGGCAAGATCCTGTTCGCCGGCAGGGTCACCGCGCTCAAGGGACTGGAGCACGCCGTCCGCGCCGTCGCCTTCGCCGGACGTCGCCTGTCGCGTGCGCTGACCTTGACCGTTGCCGGCGAGGGACCGGAGCTCGCCCGCGGCCTTTCTCTCGCGACCGAGCTTGGGGTGAACGTCCAGGCGCTCGGTTGGGTCGACGGTGAGCGCAAGCGGAGGCTCTTCGCCGAGTCCGATCTGCTCTTGGTTCCGAGCCTCTGGCCAGAGCCCTTCGGTGTCGTGGGTATCGAGGCGGGCGCGCTGGGTGTGCCGGCCGTTGCCTACGACGTGGGCGGGATCTCGGACTGGCTGTTGCCGTCCGAATCGGGCGAGCTCGCTCGAGCCTTCGAATTCGAGTCACTTGGTGAGGCGCTGGTCCGAGCCCTGCGCGACCCGGAGCACCACGCCGAGCTCGTGCAGGGTGCGTGGCAAGTGGCCCGGCGCCATTCTCCGGAGCGGCATATGGGCGCTCTAGAGTCGATTCTGGCGAGCCTCGCGGCGGACGAGCGGCAGCCGCTTGCAACGCCGCATTGAGAAGTGGCACAAGGGAGGGCGCGTGCGCGTTTCCGTCATCGTCGTCAACTGGAATGGGCTGGAGATGACAACCAACGCGCTGCGCTCTCTGGCGGCGCACGCCGATGGGCTCGAGTACGAGGTGATCGTCGTCGACAACGGCAGCGTACGTGACGACAGCCGCCGCGAGCTTCCGCGCCGCTTTCCGGGAGTCGCTCTGCTCGTCAACACGGAGAACGAAGGTTTCTCCCGCGCTTGCAACCGGGCGGCTCGCCTCGCGCGCGGCGAATACTTGCTGTTCTTGAACAACGACACGCTGCAAACCCAGGCCGCGCTGCGGATGGCGGCGGAGTACCTCGAGCGAGAGACCGGGGTCGGCGCGCTCGGGATCTTGCATCTCGATGGTAGCGAGAGCCGCGCCTGGCAGCCCTCGGCCTTCCGTTTTCCGCGTCCGTTACAGGACGTGCTGGCCAGTCTCGGGCTCGGCCGGCTGACGTCGCCGATCCAGGACTACGAGCAGGCGCTGAGCGCCGACGTCGACTGGGTCTGTGGCAGCTTTCTCATGGTCCGGCGCAGCGTCTGGGAAGCCGTCGGCGAGTTCGACGAGCGCTTCTTCGTGTATGACGAAGACATCGACTGGTGCCTGCGCGCACGTCGCGAAGGCGTGCGCGTGCGCTATTGGCCTGGCACGAGCATGATTCACTTGGGCGCCGCTTCGGGACCGGGCTTGCGCGACAAGACGTTCATGCACTTTCGCAGCCGCCTGAGCTACTACGCCAAGAACGCCTCGTTGCCCTGGGCGGTGGCGTTCTACGCGGCCATGTCGGCGCGCCTCACGGCGAGCTCCCTCTTCCAGCTCTCGCGGCTGGCCACGGGGAAGGGCGACGTCGACGCCGTGAGAGAGCGGCTCCGTCGCCTGGGCTCGTTTCTTTCGCTGCGCTCGAGTCGCGCTGGAGTGAGCGGAGCGTGATACCGCCATGTCGTCGACGTTCGCGCTCGTAGCCAGCGACTTCGTCCCGACCGGCGGGATGGACGTGGCAAACCTCGCGCTGGCCTCCTACCTCGTGCGCAACGGACATCGGGTCGAGCTCGTGGCCCACCGCATCGCGCCGTCGTTGCGAGGTCTCTCTGGCTTGAAATTCCATCGGGTCCTGAGGCCGCTGGGCTCGAACTTCCTCGCCTCCCCACTGCTCGATCGCGCCGGCCGCCGCGTGGCGCACCAGGTTCTGGCTCAGGGCGGGCGAGTGCTCGTCAACGGCGGCAACTGCCTGATCGCCGACGTCAATTGGGTCCACTACGTGCACGCGGCTTATGCGGCGGAGGTCGGGCGCGATCTGCGCTCGGCCAAGCGCGTGATCGAGCGGCGCCTGGCGCTGCGTCAGGAGCGCAAGGCGCTGCGGGCTGCCCGGCTGGTACTGGCCAACTCCGAGCGCACCAAGCGCGATCTGGTCACGTTGCTCGGCGTGCCGGCGGAACGGATCGAGGTCGTCTACCTCGGTATCGACTCCGACGCGTTTCGACCCCCGAGCGACGAGGAACGCCTGCGCTATCGCAGCGAGCTCGGGCTCGACGGACGCCCGGCGCTCGGTTTCGTGGGCGGGTTGGGGGATTCGAGAAAGGGCTTCGAGACCTTGTTCGAGGCCTGGGTTCGCCTCGCGCAGAAGGGCTGGGACGCCGTACTGCTGGTGGTCGGCGTGGGATCGGAGCTCTCGCGCTGGCAACAGCGAGCTGCGGCGGCGGGGTGTCGGCAATCGATCCGTTTTCTCGGCTTTCGGCGGGATGTGGCGCGCATCCTTCCCGCGCTCGACGGCTTCGTGGCGCCGGCGCGCTACGAGGCCTTCGGTCAGGCCGTCCACGAAGCGCTCTGCTGCGGAGTGCCGGCGCTCGTGAGCAGCGACGCCGGCGTGACGGAGAAGATCCCGGATGAGCTCCGCTCGTTGCTGCTGGCCGACCCCGAGTCTGCGTCCGAGCTGTGCCGCCGGCTGGAAGCCTGGCGTGACGATCTGGGCAACTATCGCCAGGCGGCTCGCTCCGCCTCGGCGAGCCTCCGTCAGCGCAGCTGGGACGTGATGGCCGCGGAGATCTGCCGGGCCATGGAGCGCCGGTGACTGAAGCACCTCGCGAGCCCCGTCGCCGCCGGCGGCCGCTGCGCGGTCTCCGCGCGGCGAACTCGCGCCTGCCGCTGCTCGGGCTGCTCGTGCTCGGCTCCGTGCTGGCCCTGGGCTCGCAGCACGTCTGGGCCCTGCTGCCGCTCGGCGTGGTGGCCACGGTGCTCGCCGCCGTCTCGGTCGAAGGCGTTCGTCGTACGCCGAAGCTCGCCTGGCTCATGGCGGCGCTGGTGGTCTACACGCTGCTGCAGCTCGTGCCGCTGCCAGCGGGAATGGTGGCTCGACTGTCGCCCGCGGCCTCCGCGGTCTGGACCGATGCGGCGAAGGCCCTGGGTGAGGCCGGCCCCCTGACGATGAGCCTCAGCGTCGATCCTCAGGCGACGGCGCTCGAGGCGCTCAAGTGGTGGATCTACCTGGCGACCTTCATCGGCGCCGCCGCGCTGCGCCGCTCGCGCGGTCCGACGGCGCTCGCCAGCGTGCTCTTCGTTTCGACGGCGCTGGTCGCGGTTCTCACGCTGCTTCACGGCGCTTTCGACTGGCAGCGCGTCTACGGTCTCTATCCACCGAGCTTCCCGACCCAGCGTTGGCAGCGCGGACCTCTGCTCAACGGCAACAACCTGGCGGGCTATTTGAACCTCGGTCTGGGCGTGACGGCCGGGCTCATGGCGTCCGGCAGGGACAGCCTTCCTCGCTGGCTGCTGACGCTGGGAGCACTGGCCATGGCGACGGGGGTGCTGCTGTCGGGCTCGCGCGGAGGGCTCCTCGTCATGGTCCTCCTGGTGGTCGGCTTCTGCGCCGCGCTCATCTGGTCATCGGGGCTCGACCTGCGCTCGCGGCGACTGTCGCTCGGCGCGCTGGCCCTGACGTTGGTGGCGGCGGCGGGTGCGCTTGCCGTCGCCGGCGATCGGCTGCTCGCTGACTGGCTGGGGCAGGACTTCTCGCGCAAGGTCGCCGCCTGGGGCTGGACCATCGACTTGATTCGACACTACCCGTGGTTCGGCGTGGGGCGCGGGGCGTTCGAAACCGCGTTTCCGATGTATCGCGGCTATCTCGGCCATGACTGGACCAGCCTGTTCGCTCATCCCGAGAACCTGGCGCTGCAGTGGCTGGCCGAGTGGGGTCTCCTGGTCGGAGGAGCCGCTCTGGTTGGGCTCGCCTGGCTCGTCGCTCGCCTCGTCCGTCGCTCGCTGCGTGCACGCCTGACTCTCGGCGTCGCGCTCGGCTGCTCCGCCGTTCTCCTGCAAAACGCGGTCGATCTGAGCTCGGAGATCGCCGGCGTCATGCTCGCCGTCGTGGTCGGGCTGGCCGCCCTGGGCGGTAGCGAACAGGAGGTTTCTCGCCCCGAGGTTCAGCGCTGGCCCGCCGTCGGGCTCGGCTTGGTCGGCGCCGCGCTGGTGCTCGTCGCCTTCGCGCTGGGGCGCTATCCGGCGCGCGAAGAACGCGCGCTGCTGTCGGCCGAGTATCGCGGCGCTGGCGGGCGTGACCACTTTCAGAGCTCTGTTCACGCGGCCATCTGGCGCCATCCCGCGGACCCGTACCTGCCGTTGCTCGCCGGCCTCTCGGCTCAGCGGGCGGGCGATCGGAATGCGCTGGCATGGCTGGGGCACGCGCTCGCGCTGGGCCCGACGACGGGCACCGTTCACCTGGCGCTCGCCGACGTCCTGGCCGCGCGAGGAGCGGCCAGCCAGGCGCTCCTGCATCTTCGCCTGGCCAGCCAATACGACGCGACGCTGCGCTCCGTTGCCGTGACCCGCGCCGCCCGCTGGGCGCGCGACGTCGATTCACTCGAGCGCGCCTTTCCCGACGGTCCCAGCGGCGTCGATCAATTGACGCTGGCGTGCCCGCGCCTGGGAACGCCGGCACTGGTGATCGAGTGCTGGCGGCGGGTAGGTCGGCGCAGCTCCGAGGTCTCGCCGCTCGAGGCGCTTGCGGAGAATCTCGCCCTGGCGGTCAGGGCCAACTCCGCGCCGTGTGAGTCTGCGGCCGCGGCGGCTTGCGTGGCGGAGGTGGCCGAGATCGCACGCCAGGTGCTGGCCAAGGATCAGCCCTCGTGGCGCGTCCACGCCGTCAACGCCGAGCTGAACGCCGATCTCGCGGAAAAGCGCCGTGCCGCGCGCGAGCTCGTGGAGCACTGCCCGGGCGGAATCGATGGTGAGGTCTGCCTGCGCAAGGCGCTCTCGCTGGCGCGGGCAGCGGGCGACACCGATGCCCTGCGCCGGGCCATCGATCGCTTCCTGGGTGTGGCCTGCTCGGGCGACGCGGAGTGCGCCGCCGCGCACGACACGGCCGCGGCCGAGTACGTCAGCATGAACGCCTGGGCGCTCGGCCTCAAGCACCGGCAGGAGGCGGCGCGCAGCTGGCCCAGCGCGGCGCGCTGGTTGGCAGTAGCCGATGCAGCCCTGCGGCTCAGGGCCCTACCCACCGCGGAGCTCGCCCTTCGCCGCGCGGAGGGCTTCAGCGCGCTCGCAGATACGGAGCGGACCGAGATCGAGCGGCTCAGAGCGGCGCTGCTCGCGACGGCTCAGGCCACCGACTGAGTGCCGCTCTTGTCGGGGACAGCCGTTTCGCGGCCGTAGTAGTAGGTCGTCTCGTAGCGATCGCCGGTGACGGTGGCGTTGAGGACGAAGCCAGGGCAGTTCGCTCCAACGTCGGTCAGGGCGCGCAGCGCGCGCCGCGCCGCGTCTCGCCGTGTCTGCAGCACACGAACGACGAGGAGAGTCGCGTCGACCTTGGTCGAGACGATGACCGCGTCCGTGACGAGCCCCGCCGGCGGGCTGTCGATGACGACGCGGTCGAAGCGCTCCTGCAGGCTGGTGAGGAGCTTGGCGAAGGCCTCACTGTGCATCAGATCCGCCGGGTTCGGAGGAACGGGACCCGCAGCCAGCAGGGTGAGGTTGGGGATGTTCGTCTCCTGCAGTATGTGAGCGAGCCGTTCGGGCTCGACCAGCGCGCTGGTCAAGCCGCGCTCGGAGCTCTGCCCGAACACCGTGTGCACGCGCGGCCGGCGCAGGTCGCAGTCGACCAGGCAGACGCGCTGACCGGCTTGCGCCATCGCGATGGCGATGCAGCAGGCCACGGTGGTCTTGCCGTCGGAGGGGCCGGCGCTCGTCACGAGCAACGCCTTGTAGGGCCGGTCCGGGGAGGTGAACATCAGGTTGGTGCGTACCGCGCGAGCGGCTTCGGCCACGCCGCTCTTCGGGTGAGTGTGTACCACGAGCTCGGGCGTCGACGGCTCGCTCGGCGTGGAGGCCGATGCGGGCGACCCGCCGTAGTAGGGATAGGTCCCGCTCGTGTCGAGGACGTTGGGCAGCGAGCCCAGGAGCGCGATGCCGAGCTCCTGCTCCGCGTCCTCGGCTCCGCGAATAGTGCGGTCGAGGAGCTCGCGACCGAGGGCACCGAGCAGACCGAGCAACAAGCCGAGCGCCAATCCAAAACCCAGATTCGCCGTGCCGTTCGGCGCCACCGGCGAGTCGGGGCGCAGTGGACGATCGAGCACCCGCACGTTGTTGAACGGCATCGCCTTCGAGAGACCGCTCTCCGAAGAGCGTTCCAGCACGAGGCCAAAAAGCTTCTCGGTGCTGTCCTTGGAGCGGCGCAGGCGGCTGTACTTGAGCTCGTTGAGGTTGAGCTCGAGCGCCTCTTTCTTGGCCGACTCGTACAGGCCGGTGATGCCGCCGATCTCGCGGTTGACCGCTGCGAGATCCGTGCCCACGCCGGTCTTGACGTTCTGCAGCTCACCGAGCAACGCGGAGCGAGCCGCGGTGAGCTCGGCGTCCACGCCCTGGACATCCGGGTGACTCTCGCCCCGGCCCATACCGAGCAGCCGCGCACGCTCCTGCTTGCGCTTGAGAAAGTCCATGCGTAGCCCCGCCAGCCGCTCCGAGCCGGTGAGCTCGCTCTGCGGGATGTTGGCCGGGTCGTCGGGGCTGATCTGCTGGAGCACGGCAAGGCGAGCGGCCACGTTCTCGCGTCTGGCCTTGAGCGTGGTCAGGTTCTCGTTCAGCTGCTGGATCTGCGCCCGCAGCATGTTGGTCTGATCGTCGTAAGAAACGCTGAGCAGGTTGTTGCGCTTCTTGAAATCGTGAAGCTCCATCTCCTGGGCTTCGAGCTCGGCCTTGAGCTTGACCATCTGGGTGTCGAGCCACTCCGAGGTCTTGGTCGTGGCGTCGAGCGTCGAATCGAGGTTCTGATCGACGTAGGTATCGACCAGCGCGTTCAGGATCAGCCGAGCGCGATCGGGATTGGCGTCGGTGTACTTGACCAGCGCGAGCCGGCTGTCTTGCACCGGTTGCACCTTGAGGCGCGACCTCAAGATCTCTGCTGCGGCATCCAGCGGCACCTTGACCGCTGCGGCCTTTTCTCCGGGCGGCAGCATCTGCACGAAGCCGCCGTCACGCTCCAGACCCAAGCGCTTGACCACGAGCAGCGCCACCCGGCGCGAAGTGATGATCTGATGCTGCGTGGCGAAGTACTCGAGGTTGCTCCAGTAGTTTTCTGCGCCGGTGTCTTGCGCCGACGGGATCTGGTTGCCGAGCGGAGTCAACGGCTGGGGATCGAACTGAACGGTGGCGACAGCCTCGTAGATCCGCTTCTGACGCGAGGTGTAGACCAGCGCCGCGACGATGCAGGCCGCGGTGACGACGCCGACCAGGAGCCAGTGTTTGCGCAGGGCGCGCAGGATCAGCGCAGGCGTGAGCGCCAGCTCGGGGCTGCGGGCCATTGCGCGGAAGCCGGGGAGCCCGCTCATGGCAGGGCCACCGTCGGGGCGGGGATGGCGGCGCTCTCCTCGGCCTTGAGCGGGCGCGCGGCGCTGGTCGGGGCGAGTGGGCTTGCCACACGGTCGAAGGCGCGTGCCACCTCGTCGACGAGGAGCTGCAGCAGCATGTCGGTTTGCGGAGTGTGATCTTCGCGCTCGGGCGGCCAGTCGAAAGCGAGCTGCGCGCGAGCCTGGACGTCGCGGCCGATCGGAAACGTGGTGCGCAATCCGCGAACGTTACCGACGCCGTTCCATTGTTCGAGGGTGGCCCCGTCGATCGTCATCAGGGTCAGGCCGCAAGCCTGGCACTCCTGGGCCGCGCTGGCGAGCACGGCCAGGACCTGGCGTTCGTCCGACGCAGCGATCAGGCGCTGGCTGAGCGCGGGCACTGCCCAGCGCAGCCTCTCGGTCAGCTCGTCGTACAGGCGTGAGCTCTGGCGCCGCCGCACGTGGAGCAGCTGAAAGTAGCCGAGAAACCGCACCAGCGCGACGAAGACGACGCTGACCGAGAACAGTGCGACACCCACCTCCCAGCTCCTGCCGAGCGAGACGCCGATGGCGCCGCCCGCGAGGACGATCGAGACGCCGTAGAGCAGGATGACGGCGCGGCGGTGCGTCAGGCCGATCTCGAGCAGGCGGTGGTGGATGTGCCCGCGATCGGGGGAGAAGATGGGACGGCGCTCGAGAAAGCGGCGCAGCATCGAAAACAGCGTGTCGAAGATGGGCAGACCGAGCGCAATCACCGGCACGAGCAGCGAGACCGTGGTGGACGCCTTCTGCTGCACCGAACCCGCGAGCGAGGTGGTGGCCAGCAGATAGCCCAGGAAGTAGCTGCCCGAATCGCCCATGAAGATGCGCGCCGGGTTGAAGTTGAAGAACAGAAACCCGACCACCGCGCCCATCAGGGCTGCCATCAGCAGCGCGACGAAGGTCGAGCCGGAAAGGTAGGCGACGATGAAGCTGGTGAGGGCGGCGAAGAAGGTGACCCCCGCCGCCAGGCCGTCGAGACCGTCGATCAGATTCACCGCGTTGGTAATGCCGACGATCCAGAGCAGGGTGACCGGCAACGCAAAGACGCCCATGGGCAGCGTGCCGATCAGCGGCAGCGCGATGGCGTCGATGCGGAAGCCGAGGGCGTAGGCCAGCCCGCCGGCGATCAGCTGCGCCGCGAGCTTCTGGACCGCGCGTAGCCCCCGCAGGTCGTCGAGTGCGCCCACCACGCACATGAGCAGCCCTCCTGCTACCAGCGCAGCGAGCTTCGCGCCTTGCCCCAGGAGGGCGTCGGCCGCCGGGGAGTGAAGGCGGAAGATGACGGCGAGCGGCAGGCACCAGCCGAGGCAAAGCGCGAGGCCTCCCAGGCGCGGCGTGGTTCGATGGTTCAGGTGTCGCCCGCCGGGGTTGCTGACGGCTCCGAATCGCAGCGCCAGAGTCCTCGCCAGCGGGGTCAGCGCCGTGGCGGTCAGCAGCGAAGCGATGAAGGCGAGCAGAAAGCTATGCATTTTCGCGGGCTAAGGGGCGCCTGTCCTTTCGTTGCGAGAACCAAGCCCGACATTCGCGGGCGAAGACTATCGCAGCACTGAATTGCCCGTCTAGCCGGCCTCGTGGGCGGGTTGGGGCCCGGACCGGACGCCCGCCAGAACCGTCTCGAGCGCCGGGAACTGCCGCTCGGGATCGCAAACCGCACGCCACCGGGCGACACCGCCCGCGCCGAGCTGTCGGCGTCGCGTCGGACTGTCGATGAGCTCCTGAAGCGCGACCCGGAGCTCGTCGTCGTCGCGGACCAGGATGCCGTCTTCGCCCAGGAGCTCGGCAGCTGCTCCCAGGGCCGAGGTGACGACCGGGACCCCCGCGCCCAGCGCTTCTGCCAACGTGAGGCCAAAAGAATCGGCGCGCAGGTTGGGCTGACAGTAAAGATCGGCAGCGGCCAGAATTTGCGCAACATCGCGCCGGAAGCCGAGGAACGACACCCGCCGGTCGATGCCGAGCTCTCGCGTCAGGCGTCGTAGGTCGTCGAAGTACTTTTTCTCTGCCGCCGACTGCGGTTCACCCACTTGGACGCAATGCCACGGCGGCTGGTCGCGCAGCTGGGCAAGAGCCCTCAGGTGCCGCTCATGTCCCTTCAGGCGCTCGAAGCGACCCACCTGGACGATCAGCGTGGTCTCCGGGTCCACGCCGAGCTCCGCCCGCAGCGCCTCGCGATGAGGAGCGGCCTGGGAACGATCGACCTCGACTGCCGGGTGCCACACCGCGGACCTCACGCCGGGGAACACCTGCGCGGCGCTCTGGCGCGTGAACTCGCTGTTGCAAATGACGAGATCGGGCGCTGTTCGCGCAGCCCATCGTTCCAGCCAATGCCAGCCGCTCGTTTCGTTGTGCAAGAACGTTGCGAGCGGCAGCCCAGCCCGGCGAACGACGGGGGCGAACAGCGCATGCGACCAGGCGGAGTGACACAGCACCAGGTCGAAATCGTGCAGCGCGTGAGCGAGTCGGGTTCGTGCGAAAAAGACGCTCCACGGCTTGCGCACGCGCGTCGCTCCGAGCAGCAGCGGTCGCGCGCCCAGGGTCTCGAGCTCGGCAGACAGCCGCCCTTCGAAGCAGAGCGCCAGAGCGTGGCGCGATCCGACGAAGAGATCTCGTCGGCGCAGCAACGTCGCGAGCAGTACTTCGACTCCACCGTAGAGGTTGCCAGCAGCGACGTGCAGAACGCGCAGCGGCTCAGTTGCCATTCGCGGGCGGATTGAGGCGGACCGCGTTGGTGAGGCTCATGTCGGGGCTGGTATAGATCGCGCCGGCGCTGATCGGCGTATCCGAGGTCAGATCGGCCGCGTTCAGGCGTACGAGCTCGCCATCGTCGTACTCGGTGACCCAGAGGTTGCCCGCCTCGTCGAAGCTGATGTACTGCGGTCCGCTCACGTCGGCGGAGGTGATCTGTTCCGCGGTCACGGGGTCGCCGCTGGTCGCCTGGGTGACGGGACTGAAGGCCTTGAGCGTGCTGCTGTCGTAGTTCGCGACCCAGAGGTTACCGCTCTGATCGAAGGCCATGCCCGTGGGGCCGTTCACACCGCCGCCTTGCCAGCCCACTGCTGCCAGCGCGTCATCCGAGCTCTGGAGCAGCGTCAACGGCAGGTACTTCCCGACGTAGCTGCTGACGTAGCCCGACACGAACAGGTTCCCCAGGCCATCGAAGACCAGGTCCTGAATGCCCGTCGTCGAATACTCGAAGAGCTCGGCCGCCGGCGCGGGAGCTCCGCTCGCGGCGAGCATCGTCCGCGTGTAGCGCGCGAACCAGTTGAAGTAGAACCCTGCCCAGAGGTTGCCCTCGGCGTCGAAGGTCAGGGCCGTCACGCAGACGTGGCCCTCGTCCGCAGGTACGCTGAGCTCGACCAGGGGCGTGACGTCGCCCGTGGCTTCGAGCGAGTCCGGCGCGAACGCGGCGAGAGTCGCCGGTATGCCCGTCCCGCAGTAGCCGACCCAGAGGTTGCCCGTGAACGGGTCGAACGCGACAGGTCCCGGAACAGCGTCGGCCGAGCCCAGCGCCGGAAGGGTCAACGTCACGCTCGGATCAGCGGTGACAGCGCCGTTCAGGGCCATCTGCGCAGCGCTGTAGCCGAGCAGCGCGTGGTTACCGGCGTTGCTGACCCACAGCATGCCCGAGCCGCCGAGCTTCGTGGTCGAGTAGTCGACGCTCACCACGGCCGCCTCGTCCTCTGCGATCGCGACCACGTCGTCGCTGACGGTCGCGCCGAAGAGCTCGTCCACGAGCGGTCCATCGACCCGCGCTGGCAGAGCCTGAACGGTGTAGTCGCCAGGCACCAGATCGTAGAGCGTCACGCTGGTGCTGGTGGTCTGCGCAAAGCCAGAGGGGCCCGTGACCACGACCGCAATCTCGGCCTGTGCCGGGCGGTTGTTGATGGTGATCTGCAAGCTGGAGCTCGTCGCCGGTGTACCAGGGGAGCCGCCCGCGCCCGCGGATACGTCGCCTGCAGCTCCACCTCCTGGCGTTTCAGCAGCTCCACCGCTCCCCGCATCGGCCTGGCCCCCGTGGCCGGACGGGGCGCCGCCCGGGTCATCACTGCCGCCCGCGCCGGCCTCGCACTCGACGAGCACGATGGTGTCGGAACCGTCGCCGTCGCCGCACGCAAAAGCCAGCGGCAGCGCCGCGGCGACCAGTAGCAGTGAGTTCTTCCGTGCTCCCATGTTCTGACACTCCTCCCGGACCTGCACGGAGCTTATAGCAGCTGGTCTCAGCGCCAGCGGGCAATGATTCGCGACGCGCCCGCGTTCAGCGCACGCCAGGCGAGATCAGCGGGTCGAAGCAGCCGCCGGACGGCGAGCGAGGGACCGCTCAGCGGAGCGCCGTAGATCGCCTCGAGCTCTTTGGGCGTCGGGAACAGTGCGGTCTGCAGGGCCGTGGCCAGACCGAGAGGAAAGGGCCTGTCGCTCAGGGGCTGGGTGAGGAGACGCAGGCGCAGCGCCGAGGCGTAGCGAGCGTCGAGGCGCGCTGCCAGAGCGTGGCGCAGCAAGGTACTCCCTGGACCGCGCCGCGCTTCAGCCAGGTTCCCGCTCTCGAGCTGGCGCACGAGCTCGCCGGTCAACGCGCCGTCCTCGTCGTCGAAGGACGGCTTCAAGAACGCGATCGAGGCCGACAGCGCCCCCGGGTGCGAGCCCAGGATATCGCTCAGGTCTGCGAACGTGCAGAGCAGCGAGTGCGAGCCCGGTGCGCCGGCGTTCTGCAAGAAGCCGTGAGCCAGCGCGTGGGCGGTGACGACCGCGATGTCCGGCACGGCCAGCCCGAAATGGGCGTCGACGAGCCCGGCGGCGAGCAACTCGTCGGCGCCGACGAAGCGGCGGCTTCCGGGCAGGCGCACGCCGGGAATGTGCAGGTGAACTTCGACGGGCACGCCGTCGGGAGTCATCACCGGCGCCAGTTGATGGTCGTGCCCGCGCACGCCGGGCTCGCTGCAGCCCTGCGCCAGAAGCTCGCTGCGCAGGCGCTGCGCCATGGCCCTGCACGTGAGCACGTCGACGTCGTGAGCCCGTCGCTGGCCCGCGCGAGCGAGGTGGCGCACGCGCAGCGCAGCGAATTTCAGTCCAACCAGCGGTGCCCCGATGCGCCGCGCCGCTTGCGCCGTGAGCTCCAGTGCTCGCATCAACAGGGCGTCAGTGGCCGCCGTGACGAAGCGTTCGTTCGAGAGCTCGCGCGCTACCGGGCCGAGCTCCGTGTCGAGCACTGCGCTCGGAGTGCGTCCTGCGATTCGCGAAGCGAGGCCGAGCTTGCGCGCCAGGTCCAGGGCGAGAGTCGGAACGATGGCGGGCGCCGCGAGCTCGGGCGGCGCGAACGCGCGCAGGAGGAGCCAGTCGGTTTCCGGGCTCGGCACGAGTTCGGGAGGCTTGAGCGCGAGGGCTCGCATTCGCCGCGCTAGCTTGACCGTCACCCTGGGCGTCTGGCAAGACTCCCGCCTGATGAAGACTCCGCTCTGGGCACGGCTCGTCCTTCGCGCGACGCGAGCGACGTTGAAGCTGCATCGTGCCCAGGAGATCCTCCGGGACGAGCTCCTGTTCGCCTACCTCCCGGCGTCCGCGCGGAGTGCGTTCACCGTCGACAGCTACTCGCCCGAGCACAGCTACGTCAGCGGCGGGTATGTCTTCGAAATGGGCCTTTTCGACTGGGAAAAGGCGCTGCTCGACGGGCCGCTCCTGCCTCGCTCCGGCCGGGTGCTGCTGGGCGCCGCGGGCGGAGGTAGGGAGCTCAAGGGCCTCGCCGAACGAGGCTACGTCGTGAGCGCTTTCGAGCCGGCGCCGGACCTGCTCGCTGCCGCGCGCCAGGTGGCGAGCTCGTTCCCCGGCAGTCGCGTCGTGCATGCCACCTACTCCGATCTCTGTGCGCTCGCTCGGGGCGAGAGCAGCAAGCTCGCTGGGTTCGAGCTCGACGTCGATCTGGTCTGGCTCGGATGGGGCAGCATCAGTCACCTCACCGAGCCGGGCGAGGTGCTCGCCTTGCTGCGAGCAGTGCGCACGCTCTTGCCAGACAAGCTCGTCGTGCTGAGCTACCTGCCGCGCGGCAGCGAAGCTGAGAAAGGCCGCGGCGCGCGCAAGCTCCGGGAAGCGCTGCGCAGCGTCTTTGGCAGGTTAGGCGGTGCCCCCGTGCCGGAAGGTCTCGACTGCCACACGCTCAGCGGCTTCGCCTATCTGTTCACGGAAGAAGAGTTCTCGGCGCTCGTGCAGCAGGCCGGGTATCGCGCGCTGATGCGCCAGCGCGATCCGTTTCCTCACGCCGTGCTTTCGCCGCTGGCCGAGAGCGCCCGAACGCGGTGATCGGCGCCGAGCTCGAGTAGCGTGGCGCGTGCGGGCACGAGGTCGGAGCGGTGGGTGATGATGACCACGGCGCGCTGCTCGGCTTCGCGCTGCAGGACGTCGAGAACCCGAGCTCGACCGGCGGAGTCCAGCCACGCATCCGGCTCGTCCAGTACGACCAGCGCCGGCTGCTTCAGGAGCGCGCGGGCGATGGCGATGCGGCGCTGTTCGCCGCGTGAAAGCGACGAGGCGCGGTGTTCGAGGTCCTTGTCGAAGCCGAGCTCGCGCAGCTTGTCGCGCATCGCGTCCGGACTCGCTCCCGGCGCGACCAGCTCGATGTTCTGGCGCACGCTCATGACCTCGAGCACGAGCGGCGTTTGCGGGACGAACGCCAGCTGATCGCGGTCGACCTCGGCGCAGGGTGTGCCGTCGACCGTGAGCGCCCCTCGGGTCGGCGAGAGCACACCGCAAAGGAGCAAGCCGAAGGTCGTCTTGCCGGAGCCGTTCGAGCCGGTCAGCACCAGCGGCTGCCCGAGCGGTAGCTCGAGCGCGGGAAGGTCGAGGGCAAGGTGCTCGCCGTAGCGAAATTCCAGCTTTTCCGCTTTGACTAGTCGGGGTCGTGCTGCCAGGCGTCGTGCCGCCCCGGTGGGACGCGGCAGCGCTGGGTGCAGGCGCGCGATCTCGGCGCGCGAGACCTGGGCCGAGTCCGCGTGCTGCACGAACACGTACACGATCGGCACGTAGAAGCCGAGCAGCAGGGTGTGCGAGACCGTCTGCAACGAGAGCAGCGCATCTCGATCGAGCGTCAAGGGGTCGACGCCCTGAGCGCGTACGGTCAGCCAGACGGCGCTGATCACGATCAGCGCCAGACCGAGGCGATAAAAGGCGGTGCGCAGCTCGAGCCCGTCTTCCGCGCGGCACCAGCGCGCGGTTTCCCGCACCAGCTGGTCGAGGAACGGCTTTCTGGCACGCTCACCGTAGATCTCGCCGACGTCGCGCTCGGCAGCGGCGAGCAGGCTAGCCGTGGCCTGGCGACCTTCCACGATGGCGTCGGTCGCCTCGTTGCGAAAGCGCTGGACGAGCAGCGAGAAGGCCGTGGCCACGGCGGCGAGCGCCCCCAGGCCCAGCAAGGGCAGGAGCCCGAGGTTGAACGCCGCCCAGATCAGGATGGCGAGCCCCGCCCCCGCGGCGCCCAGGATCGCCGGGATGTCCACGGAAACGACGTATTCGGCCAGATGAGCCGCCCAGAACGCCGAATCGACCTGTGCCTCCGGAACCAGCGCCGCTTTGTCCAGCGCGTCTTCGGCGGCCCGGCGCAGACACTCGGCGCGCAGCCGCCGTCGCAGTCGCTGGCGCCAGCCGAGTCTGACGAGCTCGAGAGCGGCGCCGCCCACGAGTGGAGCAAACGCCCAGGCCTGATGCCCGAGGCCGAGCAGCGCGAGGGGAACTGCCAGCAGCGTGGCGAAGCGCAGCGCAGCGAGAGCCAGCACCGTCCAGAGCGAATCCCGCACGAGCGAGGAGATGCGATAGGCCGAGACCGGCGGCATCGTTTCTAGTTCCCGGCGCTGCAGCGAGCGAGCAGCTCACGAGCCGCGGCCACCGGATCTTCGAGCCACTCCGGACCGAGCCGCGCTTCGAGAGTGACCGCGCTTTGCGCGAGGCTACGCAGGGCGCGAAGCTGGCGCTCCGGCGCCGGATGATCGGGAACGACCAGCGACGAAGACTGTGGGAGCAGGCGAGTGAGCGCGTCGCCCGGCGACAGCCGAACGAGCTCGGTGTGGCTTGCGCGCACGGGGAACAGCAGAAAGCGCGGGCTGCTCGCGCGCGGCACGTGCCTGCCAGGGAACGCCGCGCGTAGATCGAGCTCGCGTTTGGGGCGGAAAGCGCTGCCCAGGCAGGAGGCCAGGCGAGGAAAAGCGCTGGCTGTCGCCGCGGTCAGGCGGAACGCCGCGGGAAACGAGCACAGCCCGATCGTTTCGTCCGGGGCTTCGCGCAGCAGTACGCGATCGTCTCCGAGATAGCCGCAGCCCGCCTCGAGCAACGCGGTGGCGAGCGTCGTCTTGCCGGAGCCGGAATTGCCTACGATCAACAGCGCGAACTCGCGCGCCTGGACCGCAGCAGAGTGGAGCTCGTACACGCCGAGCGAGCGCAGGGCGACGAGCAGAGCCGTGTAGGCTACCTCTTTGGCCGAGCCGTGCTCCCCCGCGTCGCTCGCGACCTCACCGTGGACCGAAACGGGCTCCTTGATGGCCTCGGCCCAGGACGCGCCGTCGCTGAACAGCCAACCGCGAGCGGTCTCGTGCAGCGTGACCCGCTCCATGGTTGCCAGGCATCGCCCCGGGGCAGGAGGGCTCGGCCTGGACGACACTTCGATGTCGATCGGCAGCGTCACGCCGTCTCGCTCGGAGGCAGCGGGGAAGTGTCCGAGCAAGGGCTCGAGGACGGGGATGCCAGTGCCGCGCGTCAGCAGGACGAGATCGTGAAAGAGGACGCGCGCAGGCCTCAAGGCATCATGACCGACATGGCGAT
>DATLIL010001117.1:0-13617 GCA_035539475.1 Polyangiaceae bacterium | reverse complement strand
GTCCGGGCCAACGTGATGACGATCACCAGCGTCATTCCCTGATCTCACATTGAAGGCCCGGCTACTCGAGACCGTCGGATGCTGACCACGAAGAATCCGCCAAGCGAGTGCACGACGATTTCGAGAGGGCCCTCGCCGTCGATTTCTGCAGGGGAAACTTCCAGAGCCGTATCGTCGCCGCTGTTCACTCCATCGAGGTAGACGAGCGGAGCAGCATCGAACGTGCCGTCGCCTCGGCCGAAGGCGACTCCCAGAAGACTTCCACTCGCGGTCGACAGATCCAGCTCGCCGTCACCGTTCAGGTCCGCCAGCGCGAACGCTCCTGCCGGAGCCCCTTCGGGCAGCGCTGAGCTGGGCTCACCGAAGCCGCCTTCGCCGTCGTTCAGAAGGACCATGATGCCGCCAGTCACGAGGTCGGGTGCATCGTCGCCATTCAGGTCACGCGCGATGACCCTCGATGTGGCCACCGCTGGGTATTCGATGGGGGGCAGCAACGTCCCGTCTCCTACGTTCTCGAACGTGCTCAGAGGCCTGCCGGAACCGCTCTTGCACCTCTCCGAACGATCCGTCACCCGCGTTCAGCAGCATTGCGAACCCGGTCGACCCGGGCGTGACGAGATCCAGCGCTCCGTTGCCGTCGATGTCTGCGCTCGCGATCACGCCGCCCATGGGGTAGCTCGCCGCGGGCTGGAGCGTGCCGTTGCCCTGGTTGAACGTACCTCAAGCTCGCCGAAGAACTGCCCCGACCCGGGCGGGACCTCGTTAGTAACGGACGCCGCAACGTCAGGCGCACCGTCATCGTTCCAGTCACCGATGATCTCTAATCAGTTCGCTTCACAGGCGAACACCATCTCGCGCTCGCAGTCTGCGTCCGACCAGTAGCCAGGTGTGTCGACCAGGCGGATCACGGCGCAGGCTTCGGGTTGATTGTACTGAGAGGAGTTATCGGGCTCCCCGTCCGTCCAGTGTGTGAAGGCGTTGTTCACCGCCTGGCCGTAGGCGCCACCGTCCCAGAACTGAGTGCCGTCAGGCCAGACCCAGCGCCCCT
Source organism: Polyangiaceae bacterium (assembly GCA_035539475.1). Lineage (GTDB taxonomy): Bacteria > Myxococcota_A > Polyangia > Polyangiales > Polyangiaceae > PMG-095. The sequence goes on along the minus strand of DATLIL010001117.1, from coordinate 12,569 downwards.
CTTCGGCGGCGTCGCTGCCGCCCGTGAGGATGTACGGGCCGGTGACTTGCTCGGCCGCCATCGTGGTGTGAACCCAGTCGCTTTCCTCGAGGTCGTCGACCTGAACCAGCGTCATGTCGTGCTCGGAGCAAACCGAAGCTGCCGCTTCGGCCGCGAGCGGGGTGGTGCAGAACATGTAGACGTGCCCGAACGCGCTCACGCCCTTGCAACCGCCGGGACAGACGTCGCCGTCGTCGGCGAGGTCGTTGCAGTCGTTGTCGAGCCCGTCGCAGACCTCGAGCTCGGCGCAGCCGTCCGACGACGTACCGCCAGACGTCGCTGCGCCGCTCGAGCCGCCGCTGCCGCCCGACGCTGGGCCCCCAGCGCCAACGGAGCCTGCCATGCCCTGCGACGATCCACCGCGGTGGACGCTGAGATCACCCGTCGGATAGTCGTTGAACGAAACCAGGCAGCCCGCGCTGCCGTAAGCGGCGACCGCTAGCAACCACGGGCGCGCGTTACGGTAACCGACCACGACTCGATGATAAGTCGTCGCCGGCCGAACCGACCACGACATTCCAGGGTTTCACCAGGACCACACCCTGCGCTGACGGCAGTGTGTGTACGCCAGTAGAGCTCAGCTCATTGTCGCCGCACTCGGTCCCACCGAAACTATCGGGGCGCCTGCGTCTACGAGCGCGAAGAGGCCGAAGCCTGCGCCGGCCCGAACGACCGCTGCGCCATCGGTACTACGTGCACGGACGGAGCGTGCGTCGCATCGGACGCGCTCACCATCGCGACGCAGATCGATCTTCCCGTCAGCTACGGCCAGGTACGTGGAGGGGGCCATGGCGCTACGAGCGCATCGACAGCGACGCACTGGATCCCCTCGTGCCCGACCACCTCAGCCGCCTGCTGCTCGCGTTTATCGGGGGCCAGCCCCCCGTAGACCTCTGAGCCTACTCGTCGTCCGCAGGTCGCTCGGAGTCGAGGCGGGCTCCGTCGACCTGGATCTCGAGCTTGCGCTTTTGCAGGAGGTCGCGCTGGCGCTCAGCTTTGGTGCGACCGTGCAGGAGCCGGTTCGTTTCGGCCTGCTTCTCCTTCGCCAGCTTGGCCTTGCGCTTGCGAAATTTGTTGAGGTTGACGACGTTACTCATGGTGCGACGCCACTGCGAGCATTCGCAGTCACCTTCCGAGCTTAGCGCGGGACCGCGTCCTCATGCTCGCCCTTGGTGCTTCGCTCAGGTGCTGGGCAGCTTTGTGGAGGCTGTTACCGCTGTCCCTGTCGGCGGTCGTCTGAAGCTCACCGCTCACGATGCGCACGTAGCAGCGGCGGTCGCTCTCCTTGACGTAGTAGCTCCGCTTACTGCCGTTGATGTCTCGAACGACGTCGACCAGCTTTCTTGGCGACCAGGCTTCGGTCGGGTTGCACAACGCAACGATGTTGCCGCTCTTGTCCCGCTTCGTGGACTTGACCCTTCGATCCATGTCTTGCCTCGATGTTCTCGCGCCGCGCCGCTGGTGAGTGAGAGCGTAGTGCTCCGCTCAGGTCCGGCCTGGCGACACTCTTTTTTGCCGCGCAAATCGCTTGGCAGCGGTGATCAATTCCGGCCGGACGATGAAGCGTAGCACGAGAGAGCGCGAGCACCCGGGGAATAGCGCGCGTTGCGCGCGGACCGCCACGAGCGCGTGGTGGCTCATCGACTCGTTTCGGACCTAACCCCGAGCGACGAGTCACGAATAGTGAACGCCGAGGCCCCATGGAACAAGCTGACGCTCGAGCCGACATCGCCGCGGCGATGATCGGAAATCACCTGCCCCGGCGCTGCGGGATCGCCACCTTCACGAGTGATCTGAGCGCGGCCATCACTGCCGAATTTCCTGAGCTCGAGTGTCTGGTGCTGGCCATGAACGACGGTGGCCGGCACTACGCGTACGCCGCGTCCGTTCGCTTCGAGCTCGCCGAGAGCGACGTCGCATCATACCGGCGCGCCGCAGACTTTCTCAACGTGAACGCCGTGGACGTCGTGTCGCTGCAGCACGAGTACGGCATCTCCGGCGGCAAGGCTGGCTCCCACGTGCTGGCGCTGGTTCGTGAGCTCCGCATGCCCGTAGTCACCACTCTGCACACGGTGCTGCCGGAGCCGGGGCCCGACTATCTCGCCTTCGTTTACCACGCTTTCGACCAGCGTTCGGAGCCGTCGTCACGCTGTGGCGAAACGCCAGTGCTCCCTCCCCGCTGGAGCTGATAACCCGCGGCCCCAGTGCTCGTTTGCCGGTCGTCGCCTCGGTCAACCGGGCTGCTCGACCCAGCCGTTCCCGTCGCTGCCAACGTCTAGCTTGGGCACGAACTCCCAGAAGACGTTCTCGTAGAGTCGCACGTGGGCGTAGGGCCACGAGTCCTTGATCGCTTGCTCGCGGGTTGCTCCAGCACCCACGCACACGAACCAGTGATCATCGAAGCGCACGGCAGGCGAGGTTGCCACCCGGATTTCGCCTTCCGGCGCGAACGCCAGCCATCGCTCGTTAGTCATCTCGTTAATATTGGCCTTCGGCGTGACCGCTGCCGTCACGACTCGAACACGCTGGAGACGGGAAGGGAACTTCCTTCGGGCGGCTCAATCCTCGCTGGGCGTCAGGATGGCCCTCTCGATGGCGGTCAACGCGCTCCGGACCTTCGACAGATTGTCGAAGGCGGCCTGGAGTGAGTCGCTGATCGTGATCTTGTCCGCGCGGGGAGCGGCCTTGACTCGCCGCAGGGCGAGGCGAAGCTCCGCCTCGGCGGCGGACAGCTCTCGCTGGGCTGCTCCCAGCGTGGCAGGCCGATCTGCGGCCGAACGCGGCGGGTTTGCTTCACTCACCGGGCACGAGCTCGACGGGCAACGCTGCGGCAGCATCCGACCGAGACCAGCAATAACGACAACGTGAGGCCTCGCGTATGATCGCCCGCGCGCACGATGGACAGGCGCGCAGCTCCGGTTCCGGGCCGAGAGCGAGCGCCTTGACCAGGTCAAGCCACGCCGCCCGAAGATCGCTCCGGTCGGTTCCGATACCGTCCAACTTGCCCTCCACGCTGGCAAGAAGTGAGCGAAGGCGTGTGAGTCGCGGGTCTGGGGTATCCCTAGTGCCGCTCACGGCGAGGCTCCACTCGCGCGATACGCGGCGGTGCCGACGAAGCGGATGGCCCGCTGGCAGTCGGCGCTGCCCACGTGTCCGTAGCATTGAGCCTTGCCTTCGAATCGCAGCTCCCGCGCGCGCAGGGCGCGCATCACGAGCGCCGTCACGTCATGCCCGCCATCTCGACACTCTGGGTCGTGGCAGGTGATTAGAAAGAGCGCTGGAGCCGAGGGCACCACGACGTGACGAACATGGGAGCCTTCGGGGGTGGCCGACGGCCATGTGCCACGTCGCTCTTCGACAGCCAGCTTCAGGCTCTCCAGCGCAGGGATCAACGCCGCCAGGCGCGGCGCCTCGTGCTCCTGTTGCAGGCGCTCTGCGAAGCGCTGAGTCGCTCCCTGGCTCTTTTGTTCCCAAGTCATTTTCGAACCTCCTTCACGCGCATCGCGCGGCCGTCGATTTGAGCGCCGTCGAGCCGCGTGATGGCTTCTTCCGCGATCTCGGGGCTGGCCATCGTGACGAAGGCAAATCCCCTCGATCGACCGCACTCGCGCTCGAGCACGATGTGCACGTCCGTGATGGCGCCGACCTCGGCGAAGGCATCCCGCAACGTGTTCCTGTCGGCGTCGAACGACAAATTGCCGACGTACAAACGAGTTCCCATATCTTCTGACTGTTCCGCACCAAACGGCTGACGCGCCCGAACGGACGCGGAACCCGCATCCAACAAGCCGTCGAGTTCGGATGTAGGCCGCGGCGCCTTGACTCGCTGCGGCCACTAGCGTCGCCTCAACCCAGGGACGCGCAGCGATCGGTAAAGAGCGCTTCGAGTCGTCCAGCGGTAACGTTCAGTGGCATGTCAGCCTAACTCGCTGGAGTGCCCAGCGCCACCATTAGTTCGTAAATCGCGGATCGCGCACTCTCGCGCGCATTGCAGGCAGTGTGAGAGTGGGCGCCCACATCTGACGGGTGTGGATCCCCGGCGTGGTGCGAAACCGACGATTCGCGTGATTCAGTGCCCCGTACGGTGCGGCTCGCGTCAGCGTGCGTTGACGGCGGCTTCGACTTGCCTGCCCTTTTCTGGGTCGCGCCATCGCCGCGAACCCGTCCAAGGTCCGGGCCTGGTTCGACGCGCTCTCCGACGTCGCAGCGGAGGACATGCGCGGTCTGGAAGTGGCCGCGTGGTTCTCGGCTGCTCGGAAGCGACGCAATTCTTTGCCGGGCGGTCAACCGTCGCGCGGTTCGACCAGGCTCCTCCCAATACTCTGACGCGAGACATCGACCATCGACGAAACGACGGCTTGAAACTACGTTGCCCACTGCTCACAGCCATGACCCAAGAAATCTACACGCCGGGGCACGATCCACTCGCCGTTGCGTTCATGGAGCGGCGCACGCTGGCATCTCACGGTCAGTTCTTCGTCGAGCACCTGAAGCCGGGAGATCGCGTGCTCGACTGCGCCTGTGGACCGGGCTCGATCACCCTCGGCATCGCCGAGGCGGTGAAGCCGGGGCCCGTCACCGGCGTGGACTTCGGGGCGTCGCAGATCGAACGAGCGCGGCAAGCTGCGCTCGAGCGGGGCGTCAGCAACGTCACGTTCGTCGAGGCTTCGTGCTACGAGCTGCCCTTCGAGTCGAATGGCTTCGATCGCATCTTCAGCCACGCGCTGCTCGAGCACCTGTCCGATCCGGGCAAGGCCGTAGCAGAGTTTCATCGCGTTCTCGCGCCCGGCGGCGTCATCGGTCTGTGCACACCCGATCTCGGTTCCGGTGTTCTCGTGTCGCCTCCCTCTCGGGAAATGCAGCAGGCGATCGCCGCGTATGTCGATTTGCAACGCAGCAACGGCGGTGACCTCGCCGCAGGCACCAAGCTGGGTTCCTATCTGCGGGCTGCGGGCTTCCAGGTGACCAGCGTCAGCGCGCGCTTCGATTCACCACCGCCGCACATCTACGGCGCTTACCTCGCTCACCAGCTCGACAATGGCGGAAGGCCAGGGCCTGCGGCGACGTTTCGCGAATGGAGTCGGCAGCCAGACGCGTTCGTCGGCGTCCCCTGGGTGGCCGCGATCGGTCGCAAGTAGGGTTTCCTTGCCAGGGTCGGGGGTGTTTGAAAGTATGGTGGGCAAGGATGGGAACGGTCATGCGTAGCTGTGGCAAGGTGGTTTCGGTCGTATTGGCGGCCACGTTTGCAGCCGTGCTTGCCTGCGGAGGCGACACTCTCGACGGCCCCGACGACGGCAGTGGTGGCGCTGGGGGCTCGAGCGGAGGCCAAGGGCCGCTCGGGTCAGCGGGGACTGGCGGCGTGGAGCAAGGCGAATGCGGCTGCCTGCAGCCCGAGCTGACCTGGCTTTCCCCCTGGTACATCTACTCTGGCGATTGGGAAGGCGACAGCAGTCACGTCGAGTGCATGACCTACCGTCGCGATCGGCGTCGCGGCCCCGCCTCCGTTTTCGATCTGTGCACAGGAGCGCTCGAATGCCAGGGCGACGGCGAGAGTGTCGGGACGCTCGAGCTCGCAGCGGCGCTGCGCGACGAAGACGTCGTTGCAGCGATCGACCAGGCGCCTGTCTTCTACGGCAGCGATCCACGCAGTTCGAACCCTGACGTCACCATCCTGCAAATCATCGTCGGCGAAGCGCTGATCGAGGTGGGGGCGGACTGTGGCGATTACCCCAGCTGCACCCCCGCACCGGACGGCGTGGTGGCACTCGCGGCGCTGCTTCGGCGACTCGATGAGCACGAGCTCGCTGTGGGAGATTGTGCCGCTCGCTGTCCCGACTACCTCTACCAGGACCATCTGGGCGAGCCCTGCAGCAAGTACGGCCGAGAGTGCCCGTCCGACAACCGCGGCTGCGGGATTGTCTGCAAGAACGGCAGCTGGGCGGTGTTGGAGGTTGGCCTCGACTTCGAGTGCGGGGGAAGTCCCGATGGCGGCGCTCCCGGCATCGGTGGCGCAGGCGGCGCCGGTTAGCTCAACGCGGAGCACAGCGGGCAGGCAGACGTGGCGTGCGCGACGTCGCGGCGATGTAAGTCCAGCACTGCGCGTGACAGCGTGGCGAGCTCACGCCGTACCTCGCGCCTCCGCCCCGCTACGCGCTCGATCTTCATGTTGTCGTAGGCCGTCGTCTGGTGGCGGAGCCAGGCGATGACGGCGGATTCCGCGCGGCGCTCGATCGGGATGCGCTCCGTGCGTGCGACCGTGCCGCTGCCGACAGGCGTGGCGTGCTCGGTGACGCGGCGGGCTAACTTCTGCGCGAGCGCCTGGTAGCGCGGAGCAAAGCGCAAGAAGCCGAGCACGGTCGTTTCGAACGAAACCACGTACGCCGCGTGCTCGTGCTCGCGCCGTGCGCTGGCGGCGGCGCGCTTCTTCGCGTATGCCGGCGAAGCGCGCTCGGTCTCCAGCGCCGCCCTGGCGCGTTCGATGTTTTCTCGCGGCGCCCACAGGCCCTTCGAGAACGCCTTGCGGCCCTTCTGCTCGATGATGGCCCACGACGGCCCGAGCTGCTTCACTCGCCGGGTGAGGCCCGCGTCGCCGGGCTGCAGGCATGCCCAACCGAGCGGCGCGCTGCGCCTGGTACCGTCCGGCGCGACGAAGACGGTGGGTTCCGAGGTGGGCGCGAGCACGAGCGTCTCTTGAGACACGTCGCCGCTGTAACTCGCTGCGCGGGACGGAATCAAGGTCGCGGTTCACGAACGGCGCAAGACCGTGCATACACTCGGCCCATGCAACGGCTTTCCAGGGCGCTGTGGTGCTCGGTCTTCGCAGCGCTCAGCGCCTGCCGCGACCCGGTGTTTCACTGTGAGAGCGCTGGTCGTGAGGACCTGCCTCGACAGTGTCACACCAGCGCCGAGCTCTGCGAAAAGGAGGCGCCTTCGTGCTTCGAGCAACCCAACGCGCATTGCTTTCGCACCTATGCCTCGTACAAGCACGTTTATCATTGTGCGCCGTCGCCAAAGGAGTGTGAGGCCGCGCGACGCAAGCACGCCGCAGAGCTCTACAGCGCTGCTGCCGAGACCTGCAAGGTCGTGACCCCCGCGCAGGTCGAGAACCAGTAGCAAGTCTCCAGCAGACGCTGTAGAGCTTCCCCGATGCTTCTCTCGGACGACGACACCTTCCGCTCTCTCGTCGAGCGCGCCATGGAGGTCGGTGAAATCTCGCTCGACTGCGAGTTTCACGGCGAGCGCCGTTACCGCCCGACGCTTTACCTCGTTCAGCTCAACGTGGCCGGGGAGCTCGTTGCCGTGGACCCGGCGCGCGTGGATCTCACCCCGCTTCGCGAGGTGCTGGAGAGCACGTCCGTGCGCAAGCTCTTCCACGCAGGGCGCGAGGACCTGCGGCTGCTCGTCGCTGCGACGGGCGCCACCGACGTGAACGACGCCTTCGACACGCAGGTCGCCGCGGCGTTCCTCGGGCATGGTCCGAGCGTCGGCTACGCGAAGCTCGTGAAGCTCTTGCTCGACGTGGAGCTGGACAAGTCGAATCAGTACACGGACTGGAGCAAGCAGCTCACTGCGCAGCAGATCGAGTACGCGCTGAACGACGTGCGCCATCTCCCCGAGATCGGCGGGCGGCTTCGTGCGGAGCTCGAACAGCGTGGCCGGCTCGCCTGGGTACTGCAAGCCTGCCGTGCGGCGACGGTGCGCGCGCTCGCCGAACCGGACCCTCGGCGGCTGTATCGCAAGATCAGCGGTGCGGCGCGGCTCAACTCAGTCGAGCTCGGGGTCCTGCGCGAGCTCGCCATCTGGCGCGACGCGATTGCGTCGACGGAGAATTCGCCGGCTGAGTCCATCGTCAGCGACGCGGCGCTCAGGCAGCTCGCCTGCCGGCCGCCGACGAAGGGCGCAGAGCTCCGCGGCATGCGCGGAGTCGGCGCGGGGGCTTCTGCGCGCTACTGGGCCGGATTCGTGGAAGCCGTCGAGCGCGGACGAGCGGAGCCCGAGCCGGTGGTCACGTTCGGCGACATGGACGTGCGCGTCGAGGCGCTCGTGGCGCTGCTCGGCGTCGTCCGCCGGATCGTCTCCATCGACCACGACATCGCCGGAGAGATGCTCGCGTCGAGCGCGGAGCTGCGGTCCTTCGTGGAGTGGCACCTCGCCGGCAAGCCGGATTCGGACGAGACGCCGGAGCTCATCACGGACTGGCGCAACGATCTCATCGGCAAGCTGCTCGCAGAGACACTGGACGGGAACATCGCTCTGAAGGTCGCGGTGAGCACGGCCTCCGGACTCGAAGTGGTGAGATGAAATGACGCCCAGACCCCCGAAGCGCGAACGAAAGCGTGAGCCGAAGCCCAAAGCAGCCAAGGGCAACCCGCCTCGCTTCGCGCCCTCCGCGTTCCTGAAAGGTTCCAGTGAGCAGGTGCAGCAGCTCTGCGACGACCTGGCTACGCTGGCGGCCGAGCGTTTCAGCGACCTGACTGGAACCAGCTGGCAGAGCGTCGGCTCCGCTCTGGCACAGCAGCTGCGCGCTATCGGTCACGATCTCATCAGCATCGACGAGTCCGACGACCACCAGGAGTGGCAAGCCACCTGGCACCACCCGCGCGGCACCTTCTCGCTCTTGCTCTCGTTCCGAGCCCCCCACGCCGTCGAAGTCACCTGGAAAGCCGACGACGCCACTTTCACCGCGCGGCGCTAACACTCGCCTAGTTGCCGAAGGTGGGCATGTCCACTGGGAATTCCCAGTCGACCACTTCACCCCAGCCGAACAGGCCGTCGAGCGTGGCGCAGCGGTCGGGCTCGGCCCCGGCGTCGCAAGCGTTCGACTCGCCGCGCAGAAAGTCCAGGGCCACGCGTTCGCGCTCGAGGGGTCGCAAGGACTCGGAGACGAAGCCGTGGCCACCCGGGACCGTGGTGTCGGGCTGTTCGTCGGCGTGGCAGAACGCGCAATTGGTGAGCTCGGGGGTATTGAGCGTGTGGTCGTAGACTTCACCCGGCGCTATCGGTGCCTGAAGTGGAAACTGCAGCTCGCCCTTGAGCGAGCGGTGTGAGGCGCGTTGCTCGCCGAGCTCGAGCAGGTGCCGACCGGGCCCCTCCGGCACCACGGTCATGATCAACGGCTCGAAGTAGATGAAGATGCGGGGGCTGGCCGCACCGCTCGACCGCTGCTCGCTGAACGTGCTGAGTGCGGCATGAAGCGGCAGGGGCCGGGCGAGCGCCTCGAGGTAGCAGGGCAAGCTGAGCGGCCTGGGCAACGCGTTGGCCAGCGCCACGCTTTCTTCGATGGTGCTGGGTCGATTCCCAACTTCCACTGGCGCCTCACAGCCGGCTGTGTGCACGCGGGGAGGCGGCGCAGAGGGCTCTTCGCCACAGGCGAGCAGCAGCGGCAACGCGCAGACGACACGCATTTGCAGAAGCCGTTGTAGCACGCTGGTGCTGCGGACGTTGCTCGAGGGCGAGCATTCAGTGCCGGATTTCGTTGCATGCCCTCGTCGCCTGAGTAGGATGCGCGGTTTCACCCGGAGCCAAGACGATGCGCGCGCACTCGAAGACCGTTGGAACACTCTTCATCCTGCTGGGCATGGGTGCCCTGGGCTGCGAGGACGACGCACGCCCTGACGTATCGAGCGGCGGGCCCGACGTGGGCGGCGAGAGCAGCGGCGGCGAGAGCAGCGGCGGTGCGAATGCGGGTGGTGAACCCGGTGGTGACGCTGGCTCCGGCGGCGAGGGAAGCGACGTGCCGCTCGAGGAGATCGGCTGCGACGTGATCATCATCGGCGGTGGCGTGTCCGGCCTGCACACCGCTTTCCGCCTCGCGCCGGAGCTGGGCGACGGTGTGTGCCTCTTCGAGAAGGAGGCCGAGCTCGGCGGGCGCATCAAGGACGTGCCGATGGATGACGAGCCGAACTCGCCGCGCTTCGGCGTGGGCGCGCGCCGCGTGATGCCCCAGCAGCAGGTCCTGCTCGACCTGGCAGCCGAGCTCGGGCTCGAGCTGCAGACACCGGAGCAAGGGCGCGATCTGGTAAACGCGCGTGGCATTCATGCGCTGAGCAAGGAGGGACTGCTCCCCGCGTACCCGTCGATCACCCCGGACGCCAGCGGTGACACCGAGACGGCGTTCTACGAGGAGCTCCTGTTCGGTGACTCCCGCGCCCTGGCGAGCGACTACGGCGATTTCCGCACCTTCATCCGTGAGGCGCTGGGCGTGGAGGCTTATCAGTTCCTCCGCGATGCCTCGCGCTTCCGCGCCGACTTCGAGGCCCCGCTCGATGCGGAGGGGTACATGGACTATCTCACCGAGGAGTGGGACGTGTATGGCGACGCGTCCTACCCGGTCGGCGGCATGTCTGCCTTCGTACGCGGCATGGCCGACGCAGCACTCGCGGACGACGCGCGAGTCTTCACCAGTGAACCGGTGCTCCGCATCGAGCGCGCGGGCGCCGGCTACGAGGTGGTCACCGGCCAGCACCGGGCGAGCGCGCCCAAGGTGGTGGTCGCTGTACCGCCCGCGGCCCTCAAGTGGATCGAGGGGGACGTCGCCGAAGACCTGAAGGCGGAGCCCGAGCTGCAGGACATCCTGGGAGTGAAGGTCGTGACCGTCACTCAGTGGTGGCCGACCAACTGGTGGTCCCAGATCGTGGACCCCAGCGACGACGTCCCGGTCTGGCGGGCCTGGACCACCGAGCACTGCGTCAACTTCGTCGAGATCCCGCTGGAGCCGTACGCCAGCGAGCAGCTGGTCACTCGCAGCGTCTACGACGACGACGCCAACTGCGTCGAGCTGTGGCAGCGGCTCTGGGAACAGGGCGGCGAGCAGGCGGTGGCCGAAGAGGTCCAGCGCGGTCTGGAGCACCTGTTCGTTCAGAACGGCGTGACGGAGCCGGCCGATCTGGTGATCCCGCAGCCTTCGCGCACCTACGTGCAGGTGTGGCCGGCCGCCTGGCACTGGCTCGCCGCCGGTACCGAGTTCTCGAACACCGACGTCTACGACTGGGCGGTGGAGCCACTGGATGGCGAAGACGTGGCGCTGGTCGGCGAGGCCTACAACGTCAACCGCTCCGGGTGGAGCGACGGCGCCTACAAGTCCTCCATCCACCTCCTCAACACCAAGTACGGCTTGGACCTGCCCGGGCTGTAAGCCCGGTTCCGCGTGCACGCCTAGTCTTCATTCTTCTATTCGAGGTAGACCGGCTCGGGGTGCACGTAGCCGGTGTCGCCCTGCTTCGTCATCCACTCGTCCACGCGGCTGGAAAGCTCGTCGAGCAGCGCTGCCTGCGCCGGATCTGCGGCCAGGTTGTGCAGCTCGTGCGGATCGCTCACGAGGTCGTACAGCTCCTCTGCCGGGTGCGCGTAATAGCGCTGCACGGTGGCCACGGATTCCGGGCGAGTGTCGGCCTCCCAGTCCAGCCAGTACAAGCTGTGCGGGTAGTCCGGCCCGGCTTGCTGGTCGAGGTGGGTGGTGAACTTGAACTCGGGGTGCAGGTTCTTGATGTACTTGTGGGTCTCGGTGACGATCGCGCGCGCCGGGTAGGGCGCCAGATCACCGGTATGGGTAACGAACAGCGAGTCATGGTGTGCCGTCGTCTCGCAGCGCAGCAGCGGCAGAAACGACTGACCCTCGAGCTCGGCCGGAACCTGGCCGCCCGCCAGCTCGATCAGCGTCGGCAAGAAGTCCAGCCAGCTGACCATCGCGCTCGAAGCGGACCCGGCTTGGAGCACGTTCGGCCACACGGCGAGCAGCGGAACGCGCACACCGGCCTCGTACAGGGTCCACTTGGCGAACGGCCACTGGCTGCCGTGGTCGGCCGTATAGAGGAACAGCAGGTTGTCGCCGAACCGCGCCTTCGCCGCCTCGTAAACCTGGTCGAGCTCCCCATCGACGTTGTTGATGTCCGTGTAGTAGTAGCGCCGCTGTTCACGCGTGACGCCGTTCGCGTCGTCGATGAAGCCTTCAGGTAGCTCCACTTCCGCGCCTTCGTAACGATTCTCCGGCCACGGCACGTGTGGATCGTGGCTGCCCGCGAACAGCAGCAGCGGCTGCTCCGACGCGTAGCCCTCCAGGTACTCGACTGACGCGAGCACTTCGGGTCCCAGCGTATCGAAGTCGTAGTTCTTGTTCGAGTTGTGCCCGACCTTACCGAAGGCGGCGACCGTGTAGTCGAGCTCCTTCAAGTAGGTGGCGAGCTTCTTGACCTCGGGGTAGGGCTGCTCGTGATTCGCCTGCGCGCCGTTCTTCACGGACATCAAGCCCGTCTGCATGATCGCGCGACTCGGAGCACACGACGGCGAGCCCACGTACGCACGATCGAAACGCACGCCGGCGTTGGCCAGCTTGTCCATGGTGGGCGTCTCGACGAGGTCGTTGCCGTACGGCGACGAATCGGCCTGGCTGTGGTCGTCAGCGATGAAGATCACGACGTTGGGGCGTGTCGGCAGCTCTGCCTTGCCCACGCAGGCCTCCTCCACGCCGCTGCCCGCGGTACCCGCCGCGCCGCCGCCTGCTGCACCGCCTGCGCCACCCGCTTGAGGCGTTG
>DATLIL010001116.1:0-3236 GCA_035539475.1 Polyangiaceae bacterium | reverse complement strand
CTTGCCCTCGAACGAGAAGCACGGCTGCCGCCACTTCAGCTCTTCATCGAGCCCACAATCGCGCAGGATCGAGCGGAGCTTCTGGATCTCGTCTCGCCACATCTTGGTGCGGCTGACGAACGCATCGACCTTGGGATTGGGTGTACTCATCGGCGCGGAAGGATCGCGTTGCGCGCACCGCCCGGCAAGGGTTTCACGAAGGCACGCCCAAGCTACCCAGAAACGGGTAGCCCGACGCCGTGAAAGACGTCAGCAGCAACGACCTTCCCGCTCTGACCGAAACGAAGGTTTTCGGCCACACACTTTGCCACCCCGTTGACGCTCGAGACGTAGAGGATGGCAAGCTCTCGGCTCTCCGGATCCCAGACGATTCTCCGCAGTGTGAAGCGCAACGAGGTCACCTTCGCCAGTGCAGCCTGCCAGTAGGAGCGCAGCGCCTGCTTGCCGGTAACGGTCGGAACCCCGACGGTCGCGACAGCCGTTGGGCTCGTGAATTCGATATCCTCGTCGAAAGTCGCCAGCACCGCTTCGATGTCACGCTCGTTCCACGAATCGACCCAGCTGACGGCATACGCTGAAGCCTCGTCTCTCGTCATCCAATGCCTCGTGCGCCGAACGTAGTGGCGTTCAGCAGCAGGCGACAGAGACAGATCGAAGGGTGCCCGACGAGATCGTGTACTGTTTGAACGGCCATGACCCTTGGCATCGGCGTCGACCGGCCTTAGCGGCCGAGAGCAATGCGGAGCGCAGACACATTTGGTGGCGCCGCGAGCAATCCGTCGAGCGCGCCTTCGATCGCGGCTCGGTCTGAACCTTCGCTCAGCATGTACTCTTCGGCAATGATTTCACGAGGTGTGCCGATGCCTAAAAGGGCGGCGGCGATCACAACGCCGGTACGGTCGCGCCCGGACGTGCAGTGCACGTACACGGGCCACTTGGTCGCTGGGTCCGCGAGGACCGCGAGCGCCCTGGTGATCCAGTCACGGACACGCCGCTGGCTCGTGTCGTAGTTCTCGAGGTCGTCAGCAGCCGGGACGTGGACGATGGGAACGCCGAGGTGCAATGGATCTGGACCGCGGCGTAAGTTGAGGATCGTCGCCGGATGGCCAAGATCGGCGAGACTGGCGAGCAAGTCGAACTTGCCACCGCGTAGCAGCCGCCCTGGCGGTATCGGTGTTGGGTCAAGCCACAAGCCCAGCGCTTCACCGACGTCGCGATAGTTTGCAGGGCGCATGGGTAGAGTTGCGGTGCTTCAGCAGATCTATCGGGCCGCGAAGCCCTGAGCCCAGTGACTCACGAGCGATGATCCGTGTGAGTGGTTCATGCACGTCATCGGCGAGTCAGGCACGCTACCAAGTTCCGTCATGCAAATCTCCGTCGCGGGGAAGCCAGGTTCTGGCCAGCGTACCAGGCTCGAGGGGCGAGGCGGTGATGCTTGGCATCGCAATGGCCTGGCCCTAGGTTGACGTGATGAATCCCGAATGGTTGAGCGCCCTCGCCCGCTACAACAGCTGGATGAACGACAAGCTCTACGGGCTAGCTGCCACGCTGAGCGACGCAGAACGGAAGCGGGACCGGGGAGCGTTCTTCAAGTCGATTCACGGCACCTTCAATCACCTCCTGGTGGCCGACAGGATCTGGCTCTCGCGCTTCAGGGACACGCTCTTGCCGGACGGGTTCCTGGGCCCCGGCATCCGTTCTCTCGACCAGGACCTCTACAGCGATTTCGACGACCTTCGGCGTGAACGCAAGCTCACGGATGCGGAACTGTCGGCGTGGGTCTCGGAGCTCACGGAGGAGCGCCTCGCGGGGCCGATGGTGTACAAGCGCCTGGGCCAGAGGCAGGAGTGTCCGCTCTGGTGGGTGGTCACCCATGTCTTCAACCACCAGACTCATCATCGTGGACAGGTCACGACACTGCTCATGCAGTCTGGTCATGATCCTGGTTCGACAGACCTATTCGCGATGCTGCGCCAGGAACCCGCGGGGCGTTCGTAAGTGAGGTGCGCTCCTTGGTTCACGCGCGGCTAGCCTCCACGAGGGTCAATCGGAGCAGGGGATTGTCAGCTCGGGCCGGTCCAGGTCCAGCAGGTCCGGGTCTTGGGCGACCAACAAGTCTTCAAACGCCGAGGCGCCGTGTGAGCGACAGTACGTTGCTTCGCTTTCGGTGATGGGGATCAGCCAGACGAACACGATCGGTGGATCACAGTCGACGTGCGCGAAGCTCTCGGGAAAATACCTGGCGCTCGTGCAAAAGACAGCGGTGAAGCGCGAGCCGGGAAAGACGCCGCCCTGCCACCCGATGACTTGACCGTCTGGAATGGGACTGTGTCTTTCCAAGAAGTCGTGAGCAAGTGACGCGAGCGATCTTTCGGGAGAGATCTCCTTCTGGTCCGCCCGGACAGACATCAGGAGCTCTTGGCAAATCGACTTTCCAGACCTTTGCTCGAGGACATGGCGGCTCAAGCCCATCGTCAGGTAAGTGATTGCGCCGCGAACGGGCTGATCGTCATAGGTAACGATGCCGAAGCCGGCGTCGTCAAAGGACCAGGCCGCAGCGTCGCCGCCATCTTCACCGAAGTGGATTCTCAGGTGGTCTACCAGACCCATGGGCTCACGACCTTTCTTCGCAAAAGTAGCGTAGGCCTCGACGAAATAGTTCAGCGCCGCGCCCCGGTGACGACGCCGAGTGTAGAAGGATCGTACTCCTGCGACCGCATGTCTGCCCGAAGTACCTTGAGCTAACCGCGCCGTCGACATGGCGTTCGTGCGGTGTGAGCCGAGACCAATCGTGGAGCGACCGTCATTTGGTGCTTGACGCGTTCTCGCGCGCCGGCCGTCGTTCGCCCACAACCGTGCGATTTTCTGCCGCTCGCAAGGCTCAGGCGGCCGGCACGGACCGTCTGATGCAAGCCGACGACTTCGAAGCCGTTCCGACGGGTAGTCGCGCGCGAGCGAGCCAATACGGAGCTCCGAAAACCAGGGTGTAGGGTGCTTGTCATGCAACCGAGCACGAATCTCGCCGTTTCGTTCTTTGCAACGCCGTTGCCGGCTGGGCTCTCCGACGCTGACCTCCTCACTGCCACGCGGGGACTCGTCGGACGCTCGAACCAGCTCCTCGCTGCCCTGCTCGTTCATCTCGGAGAGATCGAAGCCCGCGGCCTCCACCGCAGCCGCGCCTGTTCCAGCCTCTACACTTACTGCATCTACGTGCTGCGCTTGTCCGAAGACGAGGC